>JBBPYN010000050.1:0-3791 GCA_038199875.1 Rubrobacterales bacterium | reverse complement strand
TGCTGTTTGGTGCTGAAGCCCACCAGAGGGAGCTCCTTGCCGTAGAGGGGATGCGTAGGGTCGACGATCTCGACCGTGTCCACGGTCAGGTCGGTGAGGAAAACGTCCTCACTTACAGGTGTATTCTGTTTGGCGTGTCTTCAACGTTCAGAGAAGAATGGCGGATTACCACTTCGCCCGGGCAGAGAGCTGGCCGGAGCTCGTCCTGGCGCACGAGAAGTGGGTTGGCGACTACAACGGGCAGAGCCACTACGCCCACCGGAAGCGCGAAGACGGCAGGAGCTCTCCCGAAGAGGTGTTGGGGTGGCTCTCGGGGGTACGCTACGACGAAGGGGACCTGAAGCGCGTCTTCTTCTCGACCCGCTTTGCCCGCATCCTCGACGCCCTCGGATACGCCCGGCTGATGCACTGGCGGATCTACGGAGAGGAGGGGCTTGCGGGAAAGGAGGCCGCGCTGTGGCTACAGGCCGAGACTCTAAGGGTGGAATACGCGGGTCAAACGCTCTCCAGCTACGAGGTCACCTACCAGCCGCATAGCGCAGGCTCTCGCGGCAGGCTGCGAGCGGTGGCGCGACCGACGCTTTTCGAGACCCTCTACCAGCGAAGTTCACCCCAGCTAAGGCTGTTCGAGCTGGGGGAGGTCCTCGGCGACACTGGGTGGTTGAAGGCGATCAAGGTGGAAGGGTATGCTCGCAGAAGACCCCGCCCGCAGGCACTGCAGGAGGTGCTGTTCTCGTACCTCGACGCCGTTTAGGACGAAAGGAACCGGGACGGTGGACCGGAGTCTCGGTTCCCGAGGAGGCCCTGGCGAGCTTTCGAGGGATAAGGCGTTGTCCGGGCGCGTTGACAACGGGTGTTGCGAGGCGTATACCGATGAGCGACAACAGAATGCCAAGACGCCGAGCCCCCGGGTGGCGCCGGGGGGCGGGGGACCCACACGGACCACGCAAGGTCTTTGGGGTGAATCGCCAGCTCGAGGGCTGGCGTAGGGCTTAACTCTTTCGGCCCGAACCCGACAGCTAACCTCGTAGGCGCCGAAGAAAGAGGAGGTACTCGGTGTCCGGAAAGTTGTCCCTTGCGGGCCGTCTTTCGGATGGCTGCGTCCGCATGTTTCGGAGGCTCTAGTGGCCGGCGTGAAGGCGCCTGCGGCGGGTCGGACCGACAGGTTCAAGGCCTGGCTGCTCGCCCAGCGCATCGAGGAGGTGCAAGGCCCCGAGGCTAAGGAGGGCCAAGAGCAGCACCCCTGGTGGCAGGTGGTGTGCCTTACCGGGGTGGACTACTTCTCCACCTTGGCCTACATCCCCGGCATCGCGGCGCTGGCCTCCGGGGCGCTCTCGCCCGTAACCACCATGCTCATCGTCCTCTTGACGCTCTTCGGGATGCTTCCCTCCTACCGCCGCGTCGCCGCGGCAAGCCCGCACGGGCAGGGCTCGATCGCCATGCTGGAGCAGTTGCTCTCGTTCTGGAGGGGTAAGCTGTTCGTCTTGTTCCTCCTTGGGTTCGTTGCGACCGCCTGGCTGTTCACCATAACGCTGTCTGCCTCGTCGGCCACGGAGCAGGTGGCCGGCAACCCCCTCGTGCCGGAGCTGCTGCGCGAGAGGGAGGTAACCTTGACGCTCGTGCTGGTTGCGATCCTGGGCGGGGTGTTCCTCAAGGGCTTCAGGGAGGCCATAGGCATTGCGATCTTCCTGGTAGGCACGTACATGCTCTTCAACCTCGTCATCGTGGCGGTGGGCTTCTACCAGATAGCGGCGAATCCGAGTACCTTGGCAAATTGGACGAACAGCCTGTTCACCAACTACGGCAGCCCGGCGGCAATGATCGGCATGTCCGTCCTGGTCTTCCCGCAACTCGCGCTAGGGCTCTCCGGCTTCGAGACGGGCGTCTCCATGATGCCGCTCGTGCGCGGTAATCCGGACGACGACCCGCACCATCCGGAAGGCCGCATCCGCAACACGAGGAAGATGCTTACCACCGCAGCCTCGATCATGTGCTTCTACCTCATCACCACCAGCTTCGTGACGACCGTGCTGATCCCCCACCAAGAGTTCAAGCACGGCGGCGAGGCGTCCGGGCGGGCGCTAGCGTATCTGGCGCATAACTATCTGGGTAACGCCTTCGGCACCGCCTACGACCTCTCCACCATCGCGATCTTGTGGTTCGCGGGGGCATCTGCGATGGCTGGCCTCCTCAACATCGTGCCCCGCTACCTGCCCCGCTACGGCATGTCCCCCGAGTGGGGCCGCGCGGTGAGGCCGCTGGTACTCCTCTACACGGCCGTTTCCTTTGCCATAGCGATCCTCTTTAAGGCCAGCACGACCACGCAGGCCGGGCCATACGCCACCGGCGTGCTCGCGATGATGACCTCGGCGGCGATTGCTGTCACGCTTGCCACGAGGCGGGGAGGGTCGAGGCTGGGGACGCTCGGCTTCGGGGTGGTCGCGGTCGTGGCCTTCTACGCGACCGTGGCGAACATCGTCGCGCAGCCCACGGGCATCGTGATCGCCCTCGTCTCCATCGCCGCGATCGTCGTCGTCTCGCTCGTCTCGCGGGTCCAGCGCTCCACGGAGCTTCGCCAGAAGCGCATAGAGATAGACGAGACGGCGCAGGGCTTCATCGAGGACGCAAGAACGAGGGACGAGATCCACGTCGTCGCCCACCGGCGCCGCCCCGCCGACAGCGCCGAGGTGTACGCGGCAAAGCTGGAGGAGCAACGCGAGGACAACCACATTCCTCCGGAAGAGCCGATCCTGTTCCTTGAGGTGGAGGTGGAGGACGCTTCGGAGTTCGAGGACGTGCTGGAGGTGAGGGGCAAGGACGTAGGCGGCTACAGGGTCTTGCGCGCGGAGAGCTCGGTCGTCCCGAACGCCATCGCCGCCTTCCTCTTGCACCTGCGCGACACGACGGGCAAGACGCCCCACTGCTACTTCGGCTGGACCGAGGGCAACCCGATCGTCTACCTGTTTCGCTACCTACTCTTCGGCGAGGGGGACACCGCCCCCGTCACCCACGAGGTCTTGAGGGAAGCCGAGCCGGACCCCGAGAGGCGACCCATCATCCACGTGGGTGGGCGGTGAGCGAGCTACCCATGGATAGCAACTTCCCCGAAGAGTCAAACGTCGATCTCCTGGACGATGTCCGCAGGCTTCAGATCACCTACAGTCATCTCAGGCCGGGGGCAGGGGCCTGCACCGTCGAGTACGTGGGTGGCCGGGTCAAGGTGTTCGAGGTGGACAGGTTCCTGATAGAGTGTCTACTCGAACACCTGGAGCACTGGGACGCGTGATCTCTCGCCAGACCGCGAGTAGCAAGCCCGAACTTCGGAGAACGTCGGCTCCACGACATTCATCATCCTGCATGAAAACGGGGCTCACAGAGCGCATAAGTTAGCCAAGCGCGTTCCCGGAAGCCGGTCTGGAAGCACTTGGAGCCGTCGAGGAGAGCGATAAGACACATTTCTTGCTTTTGCTTGATGCCGCTCGCAACTCGAACGGCATAATCTCTCACCCAGGCGCATATTTGCCTGTCCGGAGCAGGCGGAGAACTTCTTCATTTCTGCTGACCTGCTGGCTTCACTAGGCCACGAGTTCTTGTTGAGATCTGTGGCTGTCGTGTGGATTTTCTTCTAAGCGTTGCTCCAGCCATACGCCGGGGAATTCTTGGCGAGGTCTGCACAGCCTCTCATAATCCTTGCTCATCCGGCGGTTGTGGGAGACCCACGCAAAAGATCGCTCTACTATCCACCTCTTTGGCAAGAACGCCCTGGAGTCCTTCGGCGCTGGCAGTAGCTT
>JBBPYN010000049.1:0-8211 GCA_038199875.1 Rubrobacterales bacterium | reverse complement strand
GGCCAGACGAACGACGTGTTTGTCCCCAAATCTTCGTGGACCAGGGGCGCATCGTCTTTGATGGCCTCCTCCATGTCCATGACCACGTCAAGCGGCTCGTAGTCAACCTCGATGAACTCGAGGGCGTCCTGGGCCGTGTAGCGACCGTCGGCTATTACCACGGCGACCGCGTCGCCCATGAAGTTCGCCTCGTCCTTAGCCAGCGGCCAGTGTTCCGGCATCTTGATGTCCTCTGTAACAGGCCAGGCGCAGGGCATGGCTGCGGCCCAGTCATCCGCCAGGTCCTCGCCAGTAAAGGCCGCGACGACGCCCGGCTGGTCAAGGGCCGCCGAGACATCCAGGTTGGTGATCTTCGCGTGGGCGAAGGGACTGCGCAGCACTGCCATGTGCAGCATGCCAGGTAGCTTGATGTTGTCGGTCCAATTAGCCCGCCCGGTTACGAGGGCCGGGTCCTCCTTGCGCGGTACGCCGCCTCCGACGTATCGTTCCGGTGCTTCGGTCACTCCCTGCCTCTCTTTCCTTAGCCCGTTTGTCCAGCGGCCTGCTGGACGGCCTTGATGATGTTCTCGTAGCCCGTGCAGCGGCAGTAGTTGCCCTCGAGCCCCTCCCGAATCTCTTCCTCCGTCGGGTCCGGGTTCTCCTCTAGCAAGCTGATTGAAGCCATGATCATGCCAGGCGTGCAATACCCGCACTGCAGACCGTGCTGTTCGTGGAAAGCCGTCTGCATAGGATGCCAGTTCCCGTTCTCAGCGATGCCCTGGACCGTCGTGATCTCACGCCCATCGGCCTGCACGGCGAACATCGTGCACGACTTGACCGACTCGCCGTCCATCAACACGGTACACGCCCCGCAGTTGGAAGTGTTGCACCCGACCATCGTTCCCGTCAGGTTTAATTCCTCCCGCAGATAATGCACCAGGAGTGTCCTTGGCTCGACTTCGTGCTCGAAGTCGCGGCCGTTTGCCTTGATACTTACCTTTCGCAACCTCTCCTCCTATCCCTCGACGGTCCACCATAAGAGACCATGTTTGTGCAGATCGCCCTAATCTCTACGTTCCTCCGGCCATCCCCCGATCGCCGTCAACGAGATTACAAGCGCCGATCTTTCCCCTTAAGTATGGCGATTTCGCCCCCTTACACCCCTTTCACTCGAAAGTTCGGGCAGTGTAACACGACAGGTTTTTTTGTGCATTTTGACGGTAGATGCCTCGATCTACCGCGCTGCAGGGAACTGTAACATTGTAGTATCAGATGGGCAATATAGGGGACGGAAGAGGCTCTGGCGGGTGCGCGTAGCTGCTGTGGGTGGCATCATGCATGTGTAGTTTGCCCGCGGGGCGACCGACGGATTGGAGGAGAAACATGACCGAGGGACAGAGGGACCCACCCGACCGCCCGGAGGCCGAGCGTTACTATGCACAGTACGCTTCTTTGGAGGCCGGCGAGGCCGGCTCTTCAGAGGCCGCTTTGCAGGCTGCTATCAACGAGGGAGCGCGCCAGAGCTGGAAGCTGGTCGGCGTGACGCGGGACCCCACGAGCGATGGCGTCATCCTGGTTTGGGACACCTCGGGGTTCTTCTCCGGATAGGGCGGTTTGCATACGTGGGCGGGTTTGAAACCCGCCCCTACACAGGTGAATGTGGTTTCGGGGCTTCTCCTCTTGGCGGGGTATCATTGGTGGGTGACGTTCCAGATACGGAAGGATTCCATCGATGGGTGAGATGCCCGGGCTTCGTGAGGATCTGAGATCCGGGGTGGAGAACCTCGTGGCCTCAGGCGCGCCTGACGAGGAGGTCTTGGACGAGGTCGTGCGGAGGATACACGGGGCGCATCCGTCGTGGGACTGGAGCGGTATTTATTTGCTGGCGGGGGATGTTCTCGTGCTCGGTCCCCGCACGGCGCCGGCGGACCACTCGCGCATCGGGATCGGGGAGGGTGTGTGCGGCACCGCTGTCTCGGAGGACCGTAACCAGGTCGTCGAGGACGTGCGTGAGGTTGAGAATTACCTGGCCTGCTCTCTGCACACCCGCTCCGAGCTTGTCGTCCTGATCCGGGACTCGGGCAAGATCGTCGGCGAGTTCGATATCGACTCCGATCAAGTCGGGGCTTTCACCCAAGAAGACGAGGCCCTGCTCGAGGAGATGGGGACTTTGATCTCTGGCCGCGTCGCCTCGCTCGCAGGCTCGCACGAAGCGAGCTAGCCAAAGGCCATCCGTCCTGGGGCTCCGCCGGGGGGCGACTAGCCCAGCGAGTCAGCACGGTCAGGCTGCCTAACTGAAGTGCTGGCCGGCTGGAGTGCTGATCGGCATTTCGACCGGCCTGGTGGTGAGCTCGTTGTAGTGCTGGTAGCGCTCGGGGTGGAAGTGCGCCTCGACGAACTCGATGGGGGCGTCGTCCGTGACAACGGTGATGCGGCGTACCTTCAGCACGGGGACGCCAGCAGGTATCTCGAGCAAACCTGCCACATCAGACGTCGCCGTCGCGGCCCCGATCCACTGCCGCGAGTGTTCGATCTCCTGACCAGTTCTCTCCTCGATGAGCCTTGTCAACGAGATGGCCGCGTAATCGGCATCCTTCAACTCGGGGAAGCGCGTAACGGGCAGGTGCGAGTCGCAGACGAAGATCGGACGCTCGTCGGCGAGCCTCAACCTCCTTACGAACAACACCTCCTCCCCAACCTCGATCTCCAACCGCCCGGCGACGTTCTCGTCAGCCTTCCTCTCTTCGCGCAAGACGAGCCTCGCCCCAGGCGTGTATCCCCAGCGTTCTATCTCCTCGGAGAAGCTGTGCAAATACGCCAGATTGGACCGCAGACGTGGGCTCGCAAGGAACGTCCCCCTGCCAGGCTCTCTCCGCACGAGACCCTGGCGCCTGAGCTCGTCCAAAGCCCGCCGCGCCGTCGTACGGCTAACCCCGAAGTCCGACACCAGGTCAGCCTCGCTGGGCAACCTGTCCCCAACCCCGATCTCACCGGACTCGATCCTACCCCGCAAAACCCCCAATAGCTGATGGTACAGTGTCCCCGCACTACTCCGTGACAAAGGCTTCATGTCGGTCTTTGTAGTATCAAAGTATTGTTGTGTCAAGAGCCATGGTGGGCCGGACACGCGAGCGCGGAGACCCACAATCATGTTATAAAGCCATCCTCTCAACTGAACCCGTCCCGTGCTCAGGAAGGTTTAGTATTGCGCGGGATGAGGGAAGGCTGTTACATTATAGTAACAGTTTTTGGTATAGGGGTGATAGGCTGAAACACAAATACTCGTAGGGGGAATTTCTGGGCTTGCGTCCGGCTCGCTGGCCGGCTCGCATGGAATGGATATTGAGGGAAAGGAGAGGGGCAAGTGGACACCTCAAGGATGTTCGAGTTTCCTATCAAGGAGTTCTTCAAGCAGCCACGGTCGCTTCTTGGGGCTGGAGCGTATGAGAACGCGGGACCCGAGGCGGCGGCTATGGGCCTCAATCACGTCCTGTTCGTGACATCGGGGTTGAGTGGCACAGGGATCATCGACGAGTGCAAGACCAACTTCGAGAACGCGGGCGTCTCGGTGACGGTCTACGACAAGGTCGAGTCAAACCCCAAGGACTACAACGTCATGGACGCCTACAACGCGTTCTCCGATGGTGAGTGCGACGGGTTCGTCTCCATCGGCGGCGGGTCCTCGCACGACACGACCAAGGGCGCGCGCGTCGTCGCGGCGCACGACGGCAGGAACGTCAACGAGTTCCAGGCCATAAACGCCTCCGAGACGCTGGACAACCCGGCCCACATCGCGATCAACACGACGGTTGGGACGGGTTCGGAGACGACGCCGTTCTACGTCATCACGGACCTTTCATCGCCGGACGCGCCGCATAAATGGGCGGGGGTTGATAGGGCGACGACCACGACGTTGGCGATAAACGATCCGGTCCTATGCATGACCCAGCCGCCGGAGTACGTAGCCTACACGGGCTTCGACACGATAGCCCACGCCGCGGAGGCATATGTAAACCGGGTACAGCATCTCTCATGCACGCCGCAGGCGATAAGCGCGATCCGGATGGTTACGGAGAACCTGCGTGAGGCTACCTACAACCCGAAGAACTACAAGGCCATGGAGGGTATGGTCTGGGCACAGTACGTCGCGGCGCAGGCGTTCAGCTCGGGGCTCTTGGGCATCCTGCACTCCCTCTCGCACGCGGTGTGCGCCTACTACGATATCCACCACGGTCTGAACAACGGTGTCGGCCTCCCGAGGGTGTGGACGTACAACCAGCCGGCGGCCCCTGAGAGGTATGCGGAAATCGCAGGCGCGATGGGCGTTGACACACGTAACATGACGACCCCGCAGGCGGCTGACGCGGCCATCGAGGAAGTCATCCGGCTCGTCAAGGACTGCGGCTGCCCGGAGAACTGGGGCCAGGTCGCTGAGTACCCGAAGACGAGGATGGGCAAGGGCTACTACGAGGGCAAGACTAGCGCGTCCATTCAGTCCGACGACGACGAGTTGCAGAAGATGGCCGAGCACATGATGGGCGATGCCTGCACGCCGGGTAACCCGCGCGACCTTACCGTCGATGGCGCGAAGGAGATCCTTCGCGACTGCATGTACGATGGCATGGGCGTCAAGACGGGCAACGGCTACCGGCAGAGCATCTGGGGCGTCGCCCCCGCGATGGGACGCCGAACCCACGGCTACGAGGAGCGCGGAACGGAGACCGGAGCGGGCGTCGGTCGGGAGCCCGCATAAGGTAGTATCCCCGAAGAGCGGCGAGGGGGTCGGGAGCAGGCCGCACGGCCTGCTTCCGCCGTCTCCGAGAAGGCTGATTTTAGAAGGAGCATTTTGTTCGAGAGCATCGAAGACGTCAGGGAGAGGCTCGCGGGGCAGGAGTACGTCTGCGACCGGCGCCTGGCGACGGTGGTGTACCTGGCCGTGAAGCTGGACAAGCCGGTCCTCATAGAGGGTCCGGCTGGCGTCGGCAAGACCGAGCTTGCGAAGTCGCTCGCGGCGGCCTCTGACCGGGCGCTCATCCGCCTGCAGTGCTACGAGGGCCTCGACGAGGCAAAGGCGCTCTACGAGTGGGAGTACGGCAAGCAGCTACTTTACACGCAGGTACTGCGCGAGAAGATCGGAGAAGTCCTCGGACCGACACAGGGACTGCGCGAGGCCGCCGCGAAGCTACGCGAGCAGGAAGACGTGTTCTTCTCCGAGAACTTCCTGGTGGAGCGCCCCATCTTGCAGGCCATAACCTCTGAGACGCCTCCGGTCCTGCTACTGGACGAGATAGACCGGGCCGACGAGGAGTTCGAGGCGTTCCTGCTCGAGTTCCTCAGCGACTACCAGGTCTCGATACCCGAGATCGGGACTGTCGAGGCGGAGCATCCCCCTGTCGTCATCCTGACCTCGAACCGGACCAGGGAACTGAGTGAAGCCCTCAAGCGCCGCTGCCTGCACCTGCAGATCGACTACCCGAGCCCCGAGGTGGAGCTGGAAATCGTACGCCTCAAAGCCCCCGGCGTTGGCGACGCGCTGGCCAAGGAGCTGGTCGAGACCATACAGGAGATAAGGACCCTGGACCTGCGCAAATCGCCGAGCATCGGTGAGACGCTTGACTGGGCGCGTTCGCTCGTCGTCCTCGGCGCTCCGAGCCTGGACAAGGACCTCATCGAGGAGACGCTAAGCGTAATCGTCAAATACGACCGCGACGCCGCGAAGGTGCTCGCGCACGTCGGCGAGGGCCCCGATCGGAAAGACCTCGGCCAGAAAGAGCCAACCGGCGAGAACCCGAACGAGGCGATGTACGAGATGCACCGCAGCACGCACAAGCATACGCATTGAGGTCGCTTCGCTCTGGTCGCTACGCTCCTGGGAGTAGGGAGTGGGGAGTAGGGGAATTCAGTAATGGACACTGTAATAAACGACTTCGTGCAGGTGTTGAGGCGTCACCGGGTCAGGGTGTCTCCTGCGGAGAGCCTTGACGCCCTGCACGCGCTTGAGCAGACGGGGCTGGGCGAGCGCGGGGTTGTGCGCGACACTTTGCGGACCACGCTCATCAAGAACCTGGACGATATCGAGACGTTTGACAGGCTTTTTGAGTTGTATTTCAGTTTGCGGCCTACGGCGGAGAAGCGGACTGCGAAGCTGGACACGCACGGTCACGACCATGATGAGGGGCAGCCGTCGAGCATGGAGTTCGGCGAGGATGCCGAGGGTGAGGCGCCTGACTCGGAGGAGCATAGCCACGAGGATAGCGAGAACACTGAGTTCCGCCGTCACTTCGACGAGGACAAGATGCGTCCCTCGGAGGATATTCATGGCGAGGCGGACAAGATGCGCCTCTCGATGTTCTCGCAGGAGTTGATCCTGAACCGCAAGCCGGGGGCCCTGGATCAGGCGCTGCAGCGCATCACACACCAGCTCAAGCTGCGACGGGCCCGCGGCATGTTCAGCCCGGGCGACCTCGTCACCCACGGCGACGGCGGCCAGGAACTGCCGCTCGACGTCTCGGCCGCGGACTTTCAGGGGCTCGTCGACCACCTGCACGACCTCGAGGTGGACGAGTCGCTCATCCGCCAGCTAGAGGAGCAGAGCGAGGAGATACTGCGCGGTCTTCCGCAGCTCATCGAGCAGATGGTCGAACGCCAGAAGAAGCTCGAAAACAAGAAGGACGACTCCGCCCTGATGCGGCGTTCGCTGCGTAAGATCTTCGACTACTCACCCGCCGAACAAATGGAGACCGAGGCCGCCATCAGGCGCATAGCCCGCCGGATCCACGGCGCCAAGACCCGCCGTCTCAAGCAGGACCGCACGGGACACATAAGCGTCCCCCACACCCTGCGCCGCAACGTGCGCTACGAGGGCATCCCCTTCAACCCCGTCCTGCGCCGCCACCATGAGAAACGGCCGCGCGTCGTGATGTTGTGCGACGTCAGCATGAGCACGCGCAACATGAGCCGGTTCTGGCTGCACATGGTCTACCAGATGCAGAGCCTGTTCTCGAAGGTGCGGACGTTCGTGTTCGTGGCCGACGTTGCCGAGGTCACGCAGTTCTTCGAGGAGAGCAGCATGGACAGGGCCGTTGACCAGGTCTTCTCCGGGCGAGTTCTCGACGCAGACGTGAACAGCGACTTCGGCAAGGCGGCAGAACAGTTCAGGAACGAGTACCTGCCGGCGCTGAACCACAGGACGACGCTCGTGGTACTGGGCGACGGGCGCAACAACGGCAAACCGCCCAACGCGGCGGCGCTTGAGGAGATCACGCAGCACGTCCGCCAGACCGTCTGGATCACGCCCGAGCCGAAATGGGGCTGGACCCTGGGCTCCTGCGACATGCCCATCTACGAACCTCTCTGCGACCGCGTCGAGGTTGTCAGGAGCGTGGACCAACTAGCGGGCGTGGCCGAAGAGCTCGTGAAGAGCCGGTTCTAAGGTTGATGAAAAAACAGGACATTCCATTTACCGCCACGGAGCCTTACCGCTTCTGCCCGGCGGACGGGACGGAGCTCGAAGCCAAAGGCGGCGGGAGCAAGGGCGCGGCCTGCCCCACGTGCGGGAGATCATGGTACAGGAGCTCATCCCCTGCCGTCGGGGCCGCCATCGTGGATGGAGAACGGGTGCTCGTGACGGTACGGGGCATCGAGCCGGAGAAGGGGAGGATGGACCTTCCAGGCGGCTTCGTGGAGGTTGGGGAGCACCCGAGGGACGCCCTCGCGCGGGAGGCGTGGGAGGAGCTCGGAGTGGAGGTCGAAGTCGAGGAACGCCCGATGCTGCTCGCCGTCCACACCTACGGCTCCGACGGGGAATACGTCCTCGCCATAGGTTTCCGCGTACGAATCGTCTCGGGCGAGCCCAGCCCGGCCGACGACGTGGCCGAGATACGCTGGGTCTCGGAAGGAGAGGTCGACACGCTGGACTTCGCCTGGGAGCACGACCGAAAGATAGCCCGGCTGGCGCTGGAGGACGGGTGAAGGTTGCCAGGGAAGACAGACGGCTGCACGCTGTTCGTGCTCGTACGGAGAAGGGGGTCTCATGTCCGCGATAGACGGCTGGCTCGAGGGCTTCATGCACGGGCAGGTTGGGATCGGCGTGATCCTGCTCGTCAGCCTGCTGCTCGGCCTGCGGCACGCGAGCGACCCCGACCACCTCGCCGCTGTGACGACCTTGATCGCCTCGGAAAAGGAACGGAACCGGGCGCGAAAAGCAGGCATAATGGGTCTTCTCTGGGGTCT
>JBBPYN010000048.1:0-13657 GCA_038199875.1 Rubrobacterales bacterium | reverse complement strand
TGGCATTGGTCAGAGCCGGTGCGAAGTTCGAGAACGGAGAGTTGGTCGAGGGAAGCGAAGCGGAAAGCGAGGAGAAGGTCGCCGCGTGATGAGGGACCAATCCACAACATTTGACAATACCTCTACAACCCGATGACCGTATACGATAAGCAGACTCTCACAACGACTGTGGATCTCGCCGCAGTCGCCGCCTTTGCCCACGCTGACGCCGGCGGAATTCCTCACGTGGAGCCCGTCACGCCCCTGCTGTTGGACGGGAGCCCGGCGTTCACCCTGTCTTATGCCCACTCGGACCTTGCACGAAGGATTCTCGCCTCATCCAAAACGGCCCTCGTCTTCTCCGACTCGCGGCTCGCCTACGTGGGCTGGAGCCCCCTACAAGTAACGGCCAGAGTGGAGGTCGTGCCTGACCCGGAAGGAAGGCTATTTCGCGAAGAGCTCATGCATCAGGAGCTCCGCAAGTTCCCCCCGGATAGCCAGCTGATCGGCAGCATGATCCTGCAGCGCGAGAACTGGTGGTACCTGCCACGCTGGATCGTGCGCCTCGTGGAGGCAGGAGAGCCCCATCCCGTCACCCGCCGAACCGGGCCGGATCACGGCGTCCTGGCTTTCAATACCAGAGATACCCTCGCCGCTGAAACCGTCAGCGTCGAAGATTGGAAGGCCGACCGAATCCCCGTAAGGTCCTTCGAGCCCTACACCTCCCTGCCGCCAGAAGACGTACCGGCCGCGCTCTTCTGCTATGACTTCGCAACCCCCGACATGGACCCGCGCACCTCTTTCCTGGCCAGGGGAAGGCTTGCGAACGGTCGTCTCTCCGTGAGGGAGCGCAGCGGCTCGATAACGCTCGACAAGCGCCCCGGTCTCCTCACCCGGTGGCGGGCACAGCGGGAGCTCGAGCGTCGCTGCAAAGCCGGGCTCAAGGAGCATGCCTGATCGAGGGTGGACGTCGTAGCGGCGGGGCTACGACCGCGCGGAGAGGAGCCGCGGGGCTGTCAGGCAGACCGCGGCGGCGAGAACGGCGCAGATGACGGTTGGGTAGACGAGAACCTCCAGCGGCGTCGCGTCCGTACTCAGGCCGAAGACCGTCTTCAGGGCGTCGTCGGTGTAGGCGAAGGGGACGAAGCCCCGGAGCATCTGGAGAATCCCCGTCGGATGCTGGTTGCGGAAAAAGCCCGAAATGTAGATCAGGGGGAACAGAATGGCCGTCGCGTACAACAACACGTCTGCTGGTGATGAGGTGAAGTTGGCGATAAAGATGCCTATGCAGTTCGCGGTAACGAGCGTCGCGAAGATGGCAATAGTGGCCGCGAACATCCACACAACAGAGATGGGGTGTAGAAGGTAGACGATCAGGAGCGCGGGGAGTAGTTGCACCAGATCCAATACGGCATTGACGGCGAGTACCTCGAAGACGATCCTGTAAGGTGAGAGGGGCGTGAGCGCGACGCGCACGAGGATGCCGTCGTTCAAATCTATGGTAAGGCTCTCGCCGGCCCCAAAGGTCCCAGCCATCACGGCAACGATGCCTATGACGGCGGCCGCGTACTTCGCGGGCATGCCGCTCGCCGCAACAGGTACGATAATGGCCAGGGGATAGAGCATCTTCAGGAGCAGCGCGAACCTCCTGGAGAAAAACAGGGCGACGTCCTTCTTCCAATAGGCGTCGGGGGGATCAAACCTCATCCCTGAGCGCCTCCCCCGTAAGCTTTACGAAGACATCTTCTAAATTCGGCCTCTCGACCGAGAGGTTCACGATATCCCCGCCTGTGTTTACGATGCCGGCTACGACATCGGCCACGATGCCAGGACGTTCTTCGCAGTGGAAGACGAGGTCACGTCCCTCAGGGACGATGCGCTCTACGCCGCCGACCTCAGCTATTGGGCCGTACTCTACGGGGTTGCGTAGGGTCGCCACGATGCGCCTTACGCCTTGCACGGAGGAGATGAGCTCTTCCGGTGTTCCCTCCGCGATGACCTTACCGCGGTGCATGAAGGCGACCCTGTCACACATGGACTCGACCTCGTCGACCTGGTTGCTCGCGAGCAGGATGGTGACGCCGCTCTCTGAGAGGGCCCTGATCCTACGCTGATAGGCGAGCTGCGAGGTGTAGTCGAGCCCGAGCGAGGGCTCGTCAAGGAGCAACACCTCAGGCCCGTGCGCCAGAGCTTCTATCAGCGCGAGCTTCTTGCCCATCCCGTACGAATAGGTCTTGACCTTGTCATCCGCGTACTCGGCCAGCTCGAAGTAGTCGAAGAGCCCGGCTAGCACGCCCTCGGCCTTGGCCTCATCCATCCCGTAGGCGCGGGCGAAGAAGTACGCGTTCGCCCTGCCCGTGAGGTCACCATAGTGCGTCGGGCGGTCGACCATCAGTCCCATACGCGCGCGGACCTTGCGTTTCTCCTTCAGGCCGTCGACCCCGCCCACACGGAAACTGCCCGAGTCGGGCGCGATGGCCGTGGAGAGGACGCGCAGGAGCGTGCTCTTGCCCGACCCGTTCGGTCCCATCAGCCCGAAGACCTCTCCTGGAGCAACGGTGAGGCTCACGTCAGAGACGCCGCGCCCGCTGCTCTTGTACAGGCGGCCTACGTTCCTCGCCTCCAGGGCAGGGGCGGCGTTCTCGGCGTTGTCTCTCATGGCATGAGAATTGTAGCGTCCCCCGCGCGGGCCGGTTGTGGGGCGCATCACCCCGTGTTTGCGCCGCGGTGGAGTATGGTAAGTACGGACGATTCAAAGACAGGAGGGCAGATGGCTGACGGTACGAAGGTAGCGGTACTCGGGACCGGGATCATGGGTGCAGCGATGGCGCGCAACCTCCTCTCTGGTGGTATGGAGGTACGCGCCTGGAACCGATCGCGCGAGAAGGCGGAGCCGCTGGCGCAGGACGGCGCCGAGGTCGCCGACAACCCGGCGGACGCCGCGCGGGATGCTGACTTCCTCCTGACCATGCTCTCCGACGCTGACGTCATAGATGAGGCCGTCCGGGGGGACGTTCTCCCTATGCTGGCCGAAGACGGCGTGTGGTTGCAGATGAGCACGGTGGGGGAGGAGGGCAACGGGCGACTCTCGGAGATGGCCAGCGAGCACGGTGTCCCCTACGTCGACGCGCCTGTCCTCGGAACGAAGCAGCCCGCCGAGCAGGGCCAGCTCGTAGTGCTCGCCTCGGGGCAGGAGGAGGTCAGGGAGAGGAGCGAGCGGGTCTTCGACGCCGTCGGAAGCAAGACCGTTTGGCTCGGCGAGGCCGGCGAAGGGAGCCGCCTCAAGCTCGTGGTCAACAACTGGATCGTCGGCCTCCTCGGCGTACTCGCCGAGACCGTCGCGTTCGCGAAGTCCATCGGGGTCGATCCGGCAGCATTCCTCGAGACCATCGAGGGCGGACCGCTCGGACTCCCCTACGCCCAACTCAAGGGCAACATGATGATCGAAGAGGACTTCCCGACCAGCTTCTCGGCCAGGCTAGCCCGCAAGGACGCAGGCCTCGTCCTCGACGCCGCAGAAGCCTACGACCTGCGGATGCCGGTCGCCGAGGCCGTCGCGGCCCGCTTCGACGAGGCCATACAGGCCGGGCACGGAGAGGAGGACATGGCGGCCGTTTACAGGGCTGCGAGCCCTGAGGGCGGCTAGAGAAATCGGCGAAGGTATAATCCCTCTGCAACCCGAGCGAGGAGATCGCACATGGCGGAGACTACAGAGATCACCTGGGATCCCGAGGCCGACCGCAGGATAAAACGAAGCCCCTTCCTGATGCGCCGCTTTATCCGCAAACGTATAGAAGACAGGGTAGCCTCAAGAGGCCGTACCCACGTCACCGAAGCCGACGTAGACGAAAGCGCCAGCATGTACCGCCAATACCGATTCAAATAGGCGCACACACGATGTAGGGGCGGTTCGCGAACCGCCCAAAAAATATCCGGGCCGGGAAGCCGCTCTTTTGGCGAACGACCACCGACCCGGTCCGCGGACCACAAGGGTCCGCAGATGGCTGTTGACTATCTAGTCCACTGGACCCTTTCCTCCTAGTCGAGGTGCAACAACCAGGGTCATAGTATCACCTCTCACGATTCCGCGCGCTACAACTTTTGGGCCATTTCGTGCACCCGCAAGAACCGACCACCACATAGAGTAGGTCTACAGAGGTTGGCTACAACCCTCCGGCCTCGATGATGCGTCCCAGGAACTGGCGGGTTCGGGCGTGTTCTGGAACGGCACCGTGCTCGCGCTCGTGTCGAGCACCCCGCGGTTCCCGAGCGCCCGCGAACCCCGGCCCGCGGAAGGCCCTGGGGCGGCGGGACCTCCCTCCGTCACGCTACTTCTCGAGGGTAGGGACGTCCAGGTACTGCTGCAGGTGCTTCTTCTGAAGCTTCTTCAGGGTCCCGTCGCTCTTCATCTCGCTTAGGGCCTGGTTGACGCAGCCGACGAGCGGGTTGCCCTGCTCGAAGAGCATCCCGAACTGCTCATTGCGCGGGTACTTTCCGACCACGGTCGAGCCGTCTATCTCGAAGTCGCGCAGGTAGACCGTGGTCACCAGGTCGGTTATGAGGACGTCGATCTGACCGCTCTCGAGCGCTGATTTCGCGTCGTTGGTCGTGTCGTAGACCTTGGCCTCTTCGGTCGGCTTTATCGTCTCGTTGACGAAGTCGAGGCCCGTCGTGCCGACCTGGGCCCCTATTGCCAAGTCCTTTAGGTCAGAGAGGCTCTTGGCGTCGGCGGCCGGACCGTCCTTCATCACGAGCACGCCCTGCGCGTTGTCGAAGTAGCCGTCCGAGAACTCCACAGCCTTCTCGCGTTCAGGGGTTATGGTGATCTCGTTGATGTCGAAGTCGAAGTCCTTGACGCCTGGGGCGTAGGATTTGTTGAAGGGCTCGACGACCCACTTTACCGGGAGGTTCATTCGCTTTCCGACCTCTTTGGCTATATCGCCCTCATACCCTGAGTAAGCTTTGGGGCTTCCCTTGAACCATGGCGGGTAGGCGGGCCTGTCCGTGGCCACCGTCAGCCCGCCCTCCGAGTAGAGCGGCGGGTCTTGCATGTCGCACCTGTCTGTAGACCCCGACTCCTCCGCTGGCCCGCCACAGCCGGCGAGCAGTACAGCGACGAAGAGGAGTCCGATCAAGATCCCCCGCTCTCTCATGCGTCTAGCTCCGATCCACTCTCCGGACGAAAAACGAAGGCCGGTTCGGTAGAGAACCAAGGACCATCGCGTACCGGACCAAGTATAGGGTCGCCCGGAGAACGTCGCAATCGGTCCGCACGCTCCGAGACCAGGGTCTGGGGCGGGTTTCAGACGATACAACGTGCGGCGGTTGCGTAGGGTGCCGGGGGATCAGTAGGCGGGTTCCCGTGAGACGGGGTCTCTGGACGCTGGTATTGTGGTTGCGACAAGGCCTATCGGGGAACAATCGAGAGAAGTTGGTCGACGGAGGAGAGGCAGAGATGAGCGAGTCTGAAGGGCAGCGTAGCGAGAGCCCGCTCCTGAGCGAGCGCGGCGCCACGAAAATCAGCGATACAGTGGTCTCCTCCATAGCCGGTATGGCGGCCCAGGAGGTGGACGGCGTCCACATGGGCGGGGGTGGATCTAGGGCTACAAGCGGGGTAATCGGGAGCATAACCGGTTCGGAGAGCAAGACCAGCGGCATCACCGTCGACGTCGGCAGGACTGAGGCCGCCATAGACCTCAAGATGGGCATCGAGTACAACAAGAACATCCTCCAGACCGTAGAGGAGGTGCGGCGTAGGATCACCGACCGCGTCGAGACGATGACCGGGCTCCGGATCAAAGAGCTGAACGCCACGATCACCGACATCACCTTCCCCGAGAAGGAGGAGCGACGCCGCCTCGGATCTCGAAGCGCAACAACCGAGCGCGAAGACAGCCCCACGGACGAGGCGAGCACGGCTTCCGAGACGCAGACGATGCCTGAGAGCGAGGAGACGGGCGAGCCCGAGACCGCTGAGACGCCAGGCCTGGCCGGCACCGGGGCCACGGACGAACCCGAGGAAGAGGCCGTCGCTGAGGACCTCCAGCCCGAAGCCGAAGAGACCACGGAAGTGCGTGCCGGCGATACGGAGACCAGCGTAGAGGCTCCAGAGGCCGACACGCGGACGGAACCCACTGAAGAGGCGGAGACGCGCGTGGGCGACGAAACGTCCGAAACGACTGAGACGCGCACGGAGACCGGGACATCCGAGCAGGACGACGCTGAGGCGCGGATGCGGCGCCGCGCGGAGGAGCGCGCCAGGCGCCGCAGGCGAAGCCAGGAAAGCTAGAGTTCGCGTGTGGCCGTGGATCTCCTGCGGCCTGGCCTGAGTCTCCTGTTCTGCGGGTATAACCCTTCGCTCACCTCAGGGAGATCCGGCCACCACTACGCTCACCCAGGCAATCGCTTCTGGCGCGTCCTGTTCGCCTCGGGCATCACGGACCGCAGCTTTACGCCACGAGCCCAGAGAGCGCTGTATAACAGAGGAGGTACGAGATGGAGGGTTTGGATCTGCCTGAAGGCGTAGGCTCGGAGGTCGTCACCACGCTACGCCTCAGAACCCACGTGCTGACGAGCGGGCCTGAGGACGGTATCCCCGTTCTTTTCCTGCACGGCAACGCCTCCTCCTCGCGCTTCTTCGGGGAGACGCTCGCGGCGCTGGCTTCGCTCTCACGCTACCGCGGGCTGGCCCCCGACCTGCGCGGTTTTGGCGACTCCGAGAGCAAACCGCTCGACGCGACGCGGGGGCTCGGGGACTTCTCGGACGACATGCATGATCTCGCCCTGACCCTCGGCCTCGAAGAGTTCCACCTGGTGGGATGGTCCGCGGGCGGGAGCGTGGCCATGAGGTATACGATGGACCATCCCGGGGTGGTGGCTTCGCTCGTGCTTGTAGACCCCATGTCCCCTTACGGGTTCGGCGGGACGAAGGACATCGCGGGCACCCCTTGCTGGCAGGATCACGCCGGCTCAGGCGGCGGGACGGCCAATCCTGAGTTTGTGGGCCGCCTGGAGGCGAAAGACCGTACCGAGGGAGACCCCAACTCTCCCAGGAACGTGATGAACAACTTCTATTTCAAGCCACCCTTCAAGGCGGCGACGGAGGAGGTCCTTCTCTCCTCGGTACTCTCCACACAGACGGGTGAGGAAAACTATCCAGGCGACATGACCGTCTCGGAGAACTGGCCTGGCGTCGCCCCAGGCGAGAGGGGCATGAACAATGCCATCTCGCCGAAGTACTGCAATCTGGAGGACTTCGCGCTCGTGGAGCCTGGACCCCACGTGCTCTGGGTTCGCGGCGACGATGACGCGATAGTCTCGGACACCTCCCTCCTTGACTTCGGATTTCTCGGGCAGCTCGACGCGGTCCCCGGATGGCCAGGCGCGGAAGTCTTCCCTCCCCAGCCCATGGTCTCCCAGACGCGCGCCGTTCTCGACGCCTACGAGGCCCGCGGCGGACGCTACCGCGAGGAGGTCATCCCCGATTGCGGCCACACCCCTCACGTCGAGAAGCCCGAGGCGTTCCAGCGGCTCCTCCTGGATTTCCTGGAAGAACACTACACGAGCGTCTAGCGGGCCAGCGCTATGCTGCACGGTGGCAACCGGCTGTTTCGGGCCGGGGAAGGTGGCGCAAGCGAAGCCCTTCAGGTCTGTTGGGCTCTGGCCTCACGTCTTCCGTAATCCGTGTCATGCGCTGTGTTGGTGATCGTTTAGAACTTCATCGATCACGCGTCGTGCCTCCCTTGCTTCCGTGGGGTTGGTGTCTATGTGTTCGGCGAGTGTGATGAGAGCCTTCCACAGCGTCCAACCGCGACCCCTTGCCCAGGTTGCGTTGTCCAGCCCAAGGGCCGCGCGGAACACTTTGCGGCTCCCCCCTCGGAACAGGGTCCACGAAATCGCCAGATCGCATGCTGGGTCTCCCACGCCGGAAGTTCCGAAGTCGATTACGGCGCTCAAGCGGCCCTCTTCGACCAGGAGGTTGCCTACGGCGACGTCGCCGTGGAACCAGACGGGCGGGCCGTGCCACGTTGCGTCGAGCGCTGCTTCCCAGGCCGCGCTCGCGGCTTCGGTATCGATCCTACCTTCGAGGGCGGCGATCGCTTGCCGGGTCTCGGCACTATAGACCGTCAGCGGCCCGCCGCGGTAGAAGTTGTGCTCTCCGGGCGGTGGCCCGCCCGCGGGGTCGATCCTTTGCAGGGTCGTCAGGAACCCGGCCAGCGCGGTCGCAAACCGGCGCAGGTCGGCGATACGCTCGATGATCGCGGTCTCGCCCTCGAGCCAACGGTAGACGGACCATTGCCAGGGGTACCCGTAGGCCGGAGCCCCCTTTGCCAGAGGGACGGGGATGGGAAGGGGTAGGTGCGGCGCGAGCTTCGGCAACCATCGGTGTTCCTTCTCCACCTGCTCAGCGTACCTCGCGGCGCTCGGCAGCCGCACCGTCTTGTCCGCGCCGAGATGGAAGGTCCTGTTGTCCCACCCACCAACCTCGACCGGCCCGATAGGAAGGTCTGCCCACTGCGGGAACTGCTCCGCGACCAGCCGGCTCACCAGCGCCGCGTCGATGTCCATCTCATCGTCATGCATCCTGCCCGTCGTCAAATGAGTCTCCCCCTGCGTTAGATCCGTCGCGTGACGTGCAGCAGATATTCCTTGCGGTCGAGTGGGTTGTTGTCGGTCCGCGGGCGCGTTGGGACCTCGCCGCCGACCCGTTGGTAGCGGTCGACCTCAAAGGAGCACTCGAGTACGCCTTCGCCGCGGGTCATCTCCGGCAACTGTTGCTGCAGCTCGTGGACCATGGCCGCCGGAACCTCACCCTCGAGCACGTACGACGAACCACGAACTTCCTGGGTTTGCACAACGGCGCGCAGCCTTGCCGCCAGAACGGGCATCGTCGTCCCGAACGTGTCGGCCGGGATCTCGAGCTGGAAGCGGTACATCGGCTCGTAGACGCCAGTACCTGCCTGCTCGAGGGCGTCCATCAAGACCAGCGGCGTCAGGTTACGGAAGTCCTCTCCAGTGCTCGACATGCTCTTGCTGAAACCTTGATGGGCATGGCTCTGCCGCGGCCAGTAGCCGGAATGCGTCATGGTGACCGCACAGTCGGTGACCTGCCATCCCCTGAGCCCATGGTGCAGCGTCTCCTGCACGGTGTCCTCGACCGCTTTGAAGAACGCGAGCGGCATCGTTCCGAGGATCTCGCTCGCCACCCGGAAATCCACGCCCGTGCCGGCTCTGGCTGGTTCGACGCGCAGCCCGACCGTCGCCAGAAACGGATTGGGCTCCTTATCTATTGTTTCGACGGCCGCGCCGGTGCCGATGGGACGTTCGATGCAGATCGCCGTTGTCTCGCGGAACGTTACGTCGAGGTCGAAGTCGTTCGAGAGCGTCGCCTGGATGACCTCTTTCTGCACCTCGCCGTAGAGCGAGACGGAGATCTCCTGCCTTGTATCATCCTGCCGAAGGTTGATCAGGGGGTCCTGGTCGGCGAGCCGGGTGAGCGCTACGTGCAACGCGCCCTTGTCAGCAGTGCGGCTGGGGACGACGACCGTTTCGAGCGTCGGCGGGGCGAAGTAATGGTCCTCTGAGGGCGTCCGTGACTCACCGATCGGGTCGCCGATCCTGACTTCGCCGAGACCCCAGAGCTTCCCGATCCGGCCCGCCGTGACGGAGTTACTCCGCACGGACGAGCCGCCCTCGAAAACGTCGATCGCGGTGACCTTCGCCTCGTTACCCTGGCTGAATCGCAGCCAATCCCGCGTTCTCACCGTCCCTGAGAACATACGGACGTACGAGATCTTCTCGCCCGCAGCACCGCGTTCGACCTTGAACACGGCACCGGAAACCGGGCCATCCTTATCGCCTTCCGCCGCGGGCAGAAGCCCTGTGATACCGGAGGTCAACGAGTCAAGTCCAGCGCCCGTAACCGCCGAGCCGAAGTACACGGGATGTACGCGCGCCTGCCCAGTCTGCGCCGCGAGTCCGCGGCGAAGCTGGCGGTACGAGACCTCCGTCTCGTCCTCTACGTAGGCGGCAAGAAGCGCGTCGTCGTTCTCGGCGAGCAGGTCTATCATCCCCGTTGTGAAATTCGCGTCGGCAGCGCCATAGGGCGTGAAACCGGGGCTGCGGGTGCCAAGCCCGCTGACCGATCCCATCGGGATGATCGCCGGCGTGAGTTTCTCGGAGATGCTTTGCAGCAGGCTTTCGCGCTGTGCACCACTGCGGTCGATCTTGTTCACGAAGATGAGGGTGGGGATTTTCAGGCGCTGCAGCGTTCGCATCAACACGCGGGTCTGCGCCTGAACGCCCTCCACGGCGGAGACGACCAGCACGGCGCCGTCGAGCACGTTCAGTACCCGTTCCACCTCGGCGATGAAATCCGGATGGCCTGGCGTGTCGATCAGGTTGACCGTCACGTCGCCTGCGACGAAGCATATAACAGGGCTTTCCCGTGTGAGGCATTTTCCCCCACTTTGGGTGAATGAGAGCCCGAGTTAACCTCCAGGTCCTTCACCGAGAAGGGAGCGCCCCCAAGACCGCGGGGAGGAGATCACCTCCAGGTCCCTCGGCCAGAACAGCCTACCCTCGCCGTCGGCCAGGCGCACGTCTACGGCTATGTACTCCTCTCCCCCGTAACGAGCCACGACCGTACCTACCAGACCTCGCCGCTCCTTGACCCTGTGGTGTTCCATGACCCTCACCCGCATACCGGGGCTCACTTGTTCGGGTGTCATACTCTGGGCGCTCCTTTTCCTCTACTTCCTCCACAAGCGCGTCCTGTTGCGCTCTTCGCTCTTTGCCTTCCAACCGCTCCGTGTAGCCCTCTAGCCACGAGTAGTTGCGTTCTGCCGCAAAGCGCAGGAGGGCCTCCGAGCCGATGAGGTGCATCCATCGTTCCTCGGCGCGATCCCAAAATACACTCACCTGCCACTCGGAGGCCTTCTCATAGCGATGCTCGCTGTTTGCCAGATCCCTCAACTGCCGGCCTGCTTCGCTATCGACTACGGCCTGCCTGGCTTCTTCTAATGACTGCCCGCTCCTGTGGGCAAGGGTCTTCGCTTGGCGCACAAGGACTTCCTCCGCCATCTCCGAGACTGTCTGATCTTTTTGCATGCTCTTCTCCTCCCGAAATGACCGCTCCCCGAAGGGACGGCTCCCACCGTTTTATAGCTGTCGCTTGCCTCATCTTCTCGCCTAGGATCCTTCGGCGATCTCCTCCAACTCGTGGTACCAGAACAGTTGCGTGCGACCATCATCTAACAGCACGTCGAAGGCCAGGTAATCGGGGTTGCCCCATATTCCGCTGATCGTGCCCGTAATCCCCAGCCACTCCGAGCGCCAACCGGACTCGCCCACCCTCACCCTCACACCGATCCGCGCTTCTTCTGACATCATGAGAAACTCATGCCCCGAGCGTCCTTTCCGCCCCTTCCGGACTTCTCTTCCTGGCGGCTCTCCCGCACAAGGTTGCAAGGCTCTGGCGCCGGGACTGTTCCGCATTCCGGCACCGTGCCCTGCTTTCCCTTCACCCAGACACTATTAAGCTAGAAATGCGCCCGAAAGTCCGTGCCCTCAGGCACTAAGTGTCCGAGCGCACGGACCGGGCGGCTTATGGAGTGTATGGTGCTTTTCACCGAGCCAGTAAGATCGAGTCCCCCCTCCCTTCTCTTCTGGCCCGGCGCCTGGCACCCGGTGTTTGCATCCTGTCTCGTCCTCAGGGAATTCTCAAGGACGTTCCAACGATGAGAGGGTGCCTTGAAACACAAGGTGCCCAGCGACACCGACACCCCACACGATCCTTGATACAATAGATATTTAGTGAACAGCGATCGCTTGAGGTCGCTTGATATCCGTTGGCGTCGCACGTGTGGACGCTTCTTCGAGTCGCCTCTTTAAGGGCTCGGCCCCACAAAAACGGGGGATACCGGGTGCAGTCGGCAAAGAGGAGGCACTTCTCATGAGAGAGAAAGACAAGCGCGACGCGCAGGAGCGGTCCCGCTGCCAGATATGTCACGTTCCAGGCAAGCCGCCTTCGGCCTGTACGGAACCCGCCAAGGAGGACGTGGATGGGCTCCTTCTGTGCGAGGAGCACGCCCTTGAGGCCAAGCTGGAAGGGCAAATAGAGTGCTGGGACGAGATGCTCTTTCACATAGACTTGTGGTCGGGAGAAGCAAGCCGCCAAGACAGGACGCAGATCGTGGAGCTTCTGGACGTCGAGCGGGCAAATGCGACGGCTGCCATAGAGCGGGCGTATGACGATCTGGATGTCCTAAGGAGGAGTGGGACGCTCGGCGGGGACGTGCTCTCCGGAGGCGGTGAGATATTTAGGAGGGGCTCTCTGCTTCTCCTTCCTCCAAAAGCCGCCCGGCCACTCTCTCGAGGGCTTCGACGTCTTCGACGTAGATGAGACGCCGCCTGACCTCCACAGCGCCTTCGTCCTGAAGGCGCCCGAAAGCTCTCGTCACCGCCTCCCTGTTGGCCCCGATCATGGTGCCGAGGTGCTCGTGGGTGTAGTTCGTGGGTATGCGGATCTCTCCAGGGACTTGCACCCCTTCCTTCTCCACGAGAAAGAGGATGAGGCTCGCAAGCCTTGCCGGCTCGGCTTTTAGAGTTAAGTCCTCCATACGGGTTTCGTAGTAGCGAAGGCGTTCCGAGAGGAGGCTTATCATACGCAGGCCCACCTGGGGCTTCTGTTGTATCAGCCGCTCCACATCGGCACGCTCCATCGCGAGCAAGATGGAAGGCTCCATGGCCTCAGCATAGGCATCCCTTAAGGCGTGTGGGGTGAAGGCAACCTCCCCGAAGACCGTCCCGGCGTCCACCACCTCGAGGGTGAACTCTCGCGTCCCTTCGGTCCGGTAGAGGCGCACCCTACCCTGCTTGAGGACGAAGAGCTTGCCGTCGGGCTCCTTGGGGGTGTAGAAGACTTCCCCCCTGAGAGGTTGATCTCCGCATTTCGCAGGAGGAGATCATCAAGGATTTCCCTTATCTCCTCTCTCGGGAGTGACTCGAAGATGTCCACCCCGGAGAGCAACTCTACCTGTTCCTCTTCGTTCATCGTGCATATCCTACCCGTACGCTGCTATCACGGCAACCTTGGGATCACAATCCTTAACCTTAGGCACTCATGGTTCGGTGCTTGGACGGCAGTTGTGCACAGTGTATGGTAGGTGCTCCTTGTGGGGTGCACCCATTCCACCGGACAACTCCGTAAGGCAACTTCTCTGGAGATTGGATGTAGAGTTACATCCGGATCGAGGAGGAGAGATTGTCCAGTTCACGCAGAAACCACACCAGAGACTTCAAGTTAGAGTGTTGTCGGCAGGTGGCCACCGGCGAGAAGCGTCCCGCCCAGATTTGTCGGGAGCACAACCTCTCGGAGAGTGTGCTCTTGAGGTGGCGCAAGGAGTACGAAGCTCGCGGAGAGACGGCTTTCACCGAGAAGCAGCTCTCTGGCGACGAAGCTTTGGAGACGAGGATAGCCGAGCTGGAGAGGTTCTGCGGGCAGCTCTCCTTGGAGAACCAGATTCTAAAAAAGTCGCTAAGTAACTATCTCAAAACTCATACGATCGGATATCATCGTCAGTGATCCCTACCGAAACAGGAGGTGTCAGCGATGTCCGAAAACCTAACCCAACAGAAGCCGCTTGCGACCATCTGGCGAGTACCTGAGGAGTTGTGG
>JBBPYN010000047.1:0-8098 GCA_038199875.1 Rubrobacterales bacterium | reverse complement strand
GGGCGTCTTCTGGTAGCTCCTCGGGGCGTGGGATCTCACCCTCGAAGTACTTCTCAGCAAAAGAGAGGACACGGTTTATGTAGTTGCCGAGGTTGCCGATCAGGTCCGAGTTCACCCTGCTCTGGAAATCTCGCCAGGAGAAAACTACGTCCCCCGTCTCCGGCAGATTCGAGGCCAGGTAGAAGCGCAGGGGGTCGGCAGGGAAGCGGTCGAGGGCCTCGTGCAGCCACACGGCGAGGTTGCGACTCGTTGACATTTGCATGGCCCGCCGCTCGCCGTCTGTGACGACCTCGAGGTTCATGAACTCGTTGGCAGGCACGTCGTAAGGGAGGATGAAGGGTTCCTCACCGTCCTCGGCCGTGCCAAGGAGCTGGGCTGGCCAGATCAGGGTGTGGAATACCGTGTTGTCCTTCCCGATAAAGTGGATGAGCCGGGTCTCTGGCTCCTGCCAGTACTCCCTCCACCTGTCCGGCTCTCCGACGTGCTCGGCCCACTCCATCGTCGATGAGACGTAGCCTATGCAGGCGTCGAACCAGACGTAGAAACGCTTGTCCTCGAAGCCCGGTTCCGGGACGGGGACGCCCCACTGAATGTCCCGCGTAATTGGCCTCTTCTCCAATCCACCGTCGATAATGCCAAGGATGAAGTTCTTGACCGAGGTACGCCAGTGCTCCTGCCCGGCAACGTACTCCCTCAGCCTCTCCGAGAACTCCGGGAGATCCAGGTACAGGTGCGTCGTCTCCCTGACCTCAACAGGCCCGCCCGTCACTTTGGAGTGCGGCTCTATTAGCTCGTACGCCTCGTACCAGGAGCCGCAGTTGTCGCACTGGTCGCCCCTCGCCTCCCTGTAGCCGCACACGGGGCACGTCCCCTCGACGTAACGGTCTGGCAGGAAGCGGCCCTCCGTCGGGCTGTACATCTGTTTGGACTCCGCCTCCGAGATGTAGCCGCCCTCTTTGAGCTTGCGGTAGAAGAGCTTGGTATTCTCCGCGTGAAGCGGCGTCGAGGTACGCGAGAAGTTGTCGAAGGAGATGCCGAAGCGCTCGAAGGTCTCCTTCATGTGGGACCACCAGTAGTCGACGACCTCCTGCGGGTCCTTCCCCTCACGCTCCGCCGTCAGGGTAATAGGGACGCCGTGCTCGTCAGTGCCGCAGGCGTAGACCACGTCCTCGCCCCGCGCGCGCAGGTAGCGCACGAACGCGTCCGCGGGCAGGTAAGCGCCCGAGATCTGGCCGACGTGCAAGGGCCCGTTGGCATAAGGCAACGCCGATGTCACGAGGTATCGTCGCTTCTGCTCGCTCATAAACAAAGGATAGCAGGCTACAGGCTTCAGGTAAGGGCTTTTCTGCACGTGATCTTTGCGCGGCTGCGAATCGCCTGAACTCCCTGATGCCTGTAGCCTGAAACCTCAAATGCTACGATTGTCCGGATGAGCCCTAGTCATCCGCTGCAGGTGCCCTTTCGCCGTCTCGTTTCAAACGCCGGAACGCCCGAGCGTGCCCATCCTGGGGATGCTGGTTACGATCTGCGGTCTGTCGAGGAGGCAGAGCTTGTGCCGGGTGGAAGGGCCCTGGTGCGGACCGGTATCTCCGTCGCCATCCCAGAGGGATATGCTGGGCTCGTTCTTCCGCGCAGCGGGCTCGCCGTGAGGCATGGGATCTCCCTCGTCAACACGCCCGGGCTCATAGACTCGGGGTATCGCGGTGAGATACAGGTTCCCCTCATCAACCACGACAGGAGGGAGACTTTCCTGATCGAAGAGGGAGCCAGGATCGCCCAACTCGTCTTCGTGCAGGCGGCTGTGACACTCTTCTCGGAGGTGGAGTTCCTCGAAGCCGCAACCGACGGCCGTGGCGAGGGAGGCTTCGGTTCGTCAGGGGCGTAACGGCCACGACCGGCATCCTCGTTCGCGCGTCAGTTGCTAAACTGCTCCAGAATTGAACGCGACCACCCATGCCGTATTCGGAGTCGCTGCCCTTGCCGGCGCCGCGCTCGTCCTGGGGACCGAGCCGCCAGCATACGTCTACCCTGCTGCCGTCGCCGCGGCCTGGTTACCCGACGTGGACAACCCGCGCAGCACCCTTGGCAACGGCCTGAGCCGGTCGAAGAACCCCGTGCTGAACCTCCTGAGCAGGCCCTTTAGCTGGGCTCTCAGGACGACTTCTTTCGTGCTCGTCAGGACGGTAGGCCACCGCACCCTGACCCATTCTCTACTAGGCATCTTCCTGTTTTCGATTCCTGTCTGGCTGTTCCTTGGAGGTCTCCCGAACCTCGCCCTCGCCCTCGTGGCCGGCTACGCCTCGCACGTACTCGCTGACGCGCTCAACACCCGCGGCGTGCCGCTGCTCTGGCCGGCTGGGAAGCCGTTCAGGCTCCTGCCTGGTGGTGTGAAATCCGGCGGCGCGGTCGAGGTCGCGGTGGCCCTCGTTGTCCTGGCATTCGCGCTCTACGCCCTGTTACTGCTCTACCCGGCCCTGCGCGGTGTGGTCGGCCTCCAGCCACTCTAGGGTCTCGCGGCTCGCCCGGTGGATGTGACGCCCGCGTTGTTCGTTGTGGTCGATGGCGCGGCGCAGGGACTCGGCGGCGGCCGTGTACAGATCCTCCCTGGCAAGGGCGCGCAGGCGCTCCACGCTCGGGTAGTCGCGGGCTGGTTCTATCTTGTCAGCCACGAACAACGCGAGCGCGAGCGGTCTCATAAGGGGCTTGCCCGTGGTGTGGGCCCGAACCGCCTCGAGGACCTCCTTGTCATCGACGCCGAGCTCGCGCCTCGCCAGCTCCGCCGCGACAGGCCCGTGCAGAAGCTTCGGGCTCTGCCGCTCAGGCTCTCCGATAGGAAGGTTCCATGCGTCTGCGAGCTTCAGGAACTCCTCAGGTCCGGTCTCGCGCGCCGCGTCGTGCAGTAGGGCGGCCAGTCGGGTCCGGTCTTCATCGAGGCCGTGGACCCTCGCCAGGTCGCCGGCGGTATCAGCCACCCTCAGGGTGTGGCCGTAGCGCTTCTCCGAGAGCCGGGAACGGGCCAGGGCGTCGGCGTTCTCGAGCAGAGTGTTAGATTTCGCGTGGTCCTCCATCCGACGGATTGTAGAATACGAGCATGAACGATGGAAAGAGCATAGACAGCGCGGAGATCATCACCATAGGGACCGAGATGCTTCTCGGGGACCTCGTTGACACGAACACGGCCTGGATCAGCCAGCGCCTCGCCGAGCTCGGAGTGGGCATCTACCGCCACACCACCGTCGGGGACAACACAGAGAGGATCGTCGGCGCTTTAAGAGAAGCCTCCTCCCGCTCCGCCCTGGTGGTGACAACGGGTGGCCTCGGTCCCACCTCGGACGACCTGACAAATGCCTGCCTCTCGACCCTGACGGGCCGCGAGATGGTCGAGTATGACGAGGCCCGCGAGCACGTGGATACGATGTTCGCGAGGTTCGGGCGCCAGCCGACGGCCAACAACTACAAGCAGGCGCTGTTCCCTACGGGGACGGAGCTCATCCCCAACCCAGTAGGGACGGCGATGGGGGCGCTCGTGGAGTGGGAGGGGACGCTCTTCGCCACGCTACCGGGGGTCCCAATAGAAATGAAGACCATGTTCGGGGAGACGCTGGAGCCCTTGATCCGGGCCCGCAGCGAAGGCTCTATCGTCTCCAAGACGCTCCACTTCGCGGGCATAGGCGAGTCGGCGTTAGCTGAGAAGGTCCAGGACTTCCTCGACGCGACGGACCCGACCGTCGCCCCCCTGGCTGGCCAGGGCAGGGTGCGGCTACGCATCACGACCCGCGCCGCCACCGAGAGGGAGGCGCAAGTGAAGATAGCACCCGTCGAGAAGGAGGTCATCGCCCGCCTCGGCGACTATTTCTTCGGCGAGGACGGCGAGACCCTGGAGGGCGCGGTCGGACGCCTGCTCGAGGAGAGGAGCGCCACCCTGGCACTCGCCGAGAGCTGCACGGGTGGCCTCCTCGCCAAGCGCCTGACAGACATGCCAGGATCTTCGGCGTACTTTACGGAAGGACTCGTCACCTACTCCAACGAGTCCAAAGAGCGTCTGCTCGGGGTTCCGCACGGCCTGATCGCAGAGCACGGCGCCGTCTCCGAAGCCGTGGCGCGCGAGATGGCCGAGGGCGCGCGTAGGGTCTCCGGGGCGGACTATGGTCTCTCCGTCACGGGAATAGCCGGCCCAGACGGCGGCACGCAGGAGAAGCCCGTCGGGCTAGTCTTCGTCGGGATATCTGACGCGGAGGACACGTTCGCGGAAAAGGTCGACCTCACCGCCTGGGCGCGCTCCCGTGATTCGATCCGCGAACGGAGCACCAACCGTGCCTTAGACCTCCTAAGGCTCCGTCTCCAGGAAAATCAATCTTGACGATCACCCTTGCTGGATGCAGAGTGCGGTAGTAAACTTTCCGGAGTTGACAGCGCGCGAGAGGAGGTGATCCAGATAGACGCATCGAGTAGTAGTCGCGGGTATCTTCTGGGAGAGGTGGCTCTGACCTAGGCCCACCAAAACACCCGGCGGGATCCTGGGTTACTTTATCCGCCTCCCAAGTAGTGAAGGCGGACGTGCTGAAAAGACGGGATACCTGCGTAACGCTCAGAAGGGTACGGCCCCCGGACTTCTCCGGGGGTCGTTTTTCGTCTCTCCTACCGCTCCTCCCGCGGTACCCAGCTTCGATCTTTTTCCCCCACGTACTCCGACTGCGGCCTGATAAGACGGTCGAGCGACCTCTGCTCGAAGCAGTGCGCCGTCCACCCGGCGACCCTCCCCACCGCGAAGGTGGGGGTGAAGAGCTCCGTCGGCAGACTGAGCCCGTGCAGCAAGAGCGCCGTGTAGAACTCGACGTTGGTCTGCAGGTTCCTTCCAGGCCTGTGCTCAGCGAGTAGCCGTAGCGCCGTACTCTCCACGTCTAGCGCGAGATCGTAGAGCTCCCTGTCCCCTTCGGTGGTGAACAGACGCTCGGCGGCGGCAGCGAGCACGTCAGCCCGCGGGTCGCGCACGCGGTAGATCCTATGCCCGAACCCCATCAGCCGCTCGCCACGACCCAGCTTCTCCCGCAAATACGGCTCGGCCCGGCTCGCCTCCCCGATCTCGAACACCACATCAAGCGCAGGCCCAGGCGCGCCACCGTGCAGCGGCCCCTTGAGCGCCCCGATGGCCCCGACAACAGCCGAGACGAAGTCCGAGCGGGTGGAGACGATGACCCTCGCGACGAAGGTGGAGGCGTTCATGCCGTGGTCGGACACGGCGTTGAGATAAGTCTCGAGCGCCCGCCCGAACTCGGCACCTGGCTTCTCACCCGTGAGCATATACAGATAGTTGGCCGCATACCCTAGCCCAGGGTCAGGAGCCACAGGTTCCTTCCCACCGAGTATCCGCCAGTACGCGGCGACGATCGTCGGCAGGCCAGCCACCAGCGCCAGCGCTTCCTCTCCGTCCGAGCCAGGCCTCAAGGTGCCGGCCGCCATGCGCAGCGCATCCATGACGGGCACCTTCTCCGCCGCCACGGACCGCAGCAACTCGAGCGTAGCCCACGGCAGCTCCCGCCGCCCAATGAGCTCATCCCCAAACCCCACGAGCTGCCCGGACCCAGGCAGCCCATCGTTCCACAGCAGGTACACGACCTCCTCGAAGGACGCACGCCCCGCTAGCTCTTCGACCGGGAACCCCGCGATGGTCAACTCCCCGGCCTCACCGTCAACGCCGCTAAGGCGGGTCTCGGCAGCCACCACATCCTCCAGCCCGGCAACAAAACCAGTACCAGAATTCTCGCCCATGTTCGTCCTTTCGATAAGATCCTGGTTACTTATCGTATCCGTCCAGAATGTACGTATCAATATTGATTGCTAAATCAACTTGTTGTACGCTTGTCGGCGCAGACGGCGAAGGAGACTTACAAGTGGACGAGAGGTATCTCGGTGCGGAGCGGGCTGCGGAGGAGCTGGGGGTAAGCCTGGCGACGTTGTACGCGTACGTGAGTCGGGGGATGGTACGTTCGGAGGCGGTAGAGGGGAAGAAGCGGACCAGGCGGTATCGGGCTGAGGATGTAAGGAGGCTCAAGGAGAGGAAGGAGCGCAGGCGGGACCCTGACGGGGTTGCCAGGGGTGCTTTGCACTGGGGCACGCCCGTGATGGAGTCTGGTATCGCCCTGATCGACGACGGCAGGCTGTACTACAGGGGGCGCGACGTTGTGGACCTCGCCGGCAAGAAGAGCATCGAGGAGGTTGCGGCCTTGATCTGGACCGGCGACGACGCGATGGCCCCGACCCTCTTCCCACCAGGAGAGCTGCTTCTCTCCGGGCGGGTCAGGACCGTTCTGGGGAACGTATCCGGGATGCCGCCCATCGAGGCATTCCAGGTACTGCTCCCTCTCGCGGCGGCCGAGGACCCGGCGGCCTACGACCTGCGCCCGCCGGCCGTCGCGCGTACAGGCGCCAGGATACTCCGTTTGATGACGGGCGTGCTCTCGAGGGAAGACGCTCCGGGTTTGGCAGAGACGCTTGGGCGTGGCTGGAGTCCGCGGGGGGCCGGGGCGCTCCTCGACGCCGCGCTCGTCTTCTGCGTGGACCACGAGCTGCCCGTCTCGACGTTCGCCGCCCGGTGCGTCGCTTCGTCGGGAGCCACCCCATACGCCGTAGTCCTGGCCGGGCTCGCGGCGTTGGGAGGTGTCAAGCACGGTGGGCAGATAGAGCTCGTCGAGGCCTTCCTGCGGGAGGTCGAGGCCGCGGGGGACGCGCGGGTGGTGATCTCTGGGCGGCTCAGGCGGGGAGAGCTTATACCTGGTTTCGGGCACTCGCTCTACCCGGAGGGAGATCCCCGCGGCGCCGGGTTGCTACGCCTCGTTGCGGAAACGAACCAGGAGGGTCCTGGCGTCGGCCTCTGCGAGGACGTCGCAGGGGAGGTCCTTCGCCTGATGGGCGGGCTTCCCACGGTGGACTTTGCGCTGGCGGCGGTCGCGCGGGCGCTCAAGTTGCCGGCCGGCGGGGCGGTCGCGCTCTTCGGCCTCGGCAGGACGGTAGGTTGGATCGGCCACGCCATAGAGCAGTACGAGGGCGGTTCGCTCATACGCCCAAGGGCACGTTACATCGGAGAACAACCGCAAGCCGGATGAACGATAAAGCGGTTCGCTTGTAGAGGCGGTTCGCAAACCGCCCTAGATCGGCATGTCCAAAATCCCTAGCCCGCTCAGGATGATCAGCGAGGTGGCGAAGGAGTTGAAGGTGGCGTGGGCAACGAAAGAAGGCAGGAGGCTGCCCGTACGCTGGAAGAGGGAGCACAGGACCATCGCGAGTACAAGGAGGATGGGTACGAGCACCAGCTCCCGATGCAGCAGGGCGAATAGTACCGATGATGCGAGCGCGGAAGAGACGAACAGCAACCTCCCGGAAGGCGATACGGAGCCCCCCTTCGCTTTGGACCTTGTGGAGATCACAGCCCCAAGCCGGTAGAGGCCGTTGAAGACGACGCCCCTGAAGACCAGCTCCTCAACGGCTGGACCGAAGATAACGACGACGAGGACGATGGCTGGCACGGCCATACCAGGGCTCTCGCGCACCCAATCCGTGAGTCCCTGCATGAAAGGTCGTTGCAGGGTCGACTCGGCGGAGTAGCCGAGCCGGTCGAGGACGAGGACGCTTAGCGGGTTTACGATCATGCTAAGGAGTAGGGCACCGACGCCGACGGCGATGCCGACGCCGATCCCCGCCAGGGTGCCTCCCTTCGGGCGTGAGAACCCAAGGGGGACGAGGGAGTAGCCTACCTTGTTGCCGAAGTTACGCAGTAGGACGACCGAGATCCAGAACCCCCCGATCACGAACCCCGCAACGGCCGCGTCCAGGGCGACCACCGAGAGCAACGCGACCTGCGAATCAGTCATCTGTTCTCTCGAGGTAGACGTTCTCAGGGGTCCACCGGTCGCCGGCATCCTTCAAAAGCCTTCTCTTGAGAGAGTCTGGCAGAAGCTCGATCTCCGGCAGGTCCCCGACGCTTACCCAGCGCACCTCCCTCAGGGTCGGCTCGGTGCCGGGCGCGACCTCGGGGTCGCTCCCGAGGATGGCTTCCCCGTCTCCCTCCAGCGCCATCCTGGCGACGACGTCGACCGTATGC
>JBBPYN010000046.1:0-11596 GCA_038199875.1 Rubrobacterales bacterium | reverse complement strand
TAATCGGCGGCGCTTAGAGAGGCGCACACCGGCGATGGCGGCGGGGCTTACGGACCATATCTGGGAGGTGGAAGAGTTGCTCAGCGTAGTGCCACTTCCATCCACCAACACTTGATCGGGAGACTACCCAAGATCCTTGCTGGCCAAAATCCAGAGCCATGTCTCCTCGCCATCGCCGGTGCGGCGGTGAGCCTCGCTCACCGGGCCGTCACGCCCCCGTCCACGATCATGCAGGCTCCGATCACCGATGCCGACTCGTCGGAGGCGAGGTAGGCGGCCATCGCGGCGATCTCCTCCGGCGTTACGAACCGGCCGTGCGGCTGACGGGCCTGCATGTTCTTGCGTGCCTCCTCTGGATCATCGTAGCCCGCGGTGATGCGGCCGATCCAGGGCGTGTCGACCGTGCCGGGCGCGATGCAATTGACCCTCACGCCTTCGTCCACGTGATCTATGGCTGCGGCGCGGGTGATGGCGAGGATCGCGCCCTTCGCCGCGCTGTAGACGGCCCTGTCGGCTATCCCAACAAGCGCGGCCACCGACGACAGGTTGATGACCGACCCGCCCCCTGAATCCTTGATGGCCGGTATGGCGTACCTCATCCCGAAGAACGTGCCCCTGATGCACACATCCATGACCCTCTCGTAATCCTCCTCCGAGGTGTCTACAGTGGTACCGGCCACGCCTATTCCGGCGTTGTTGACCATCACGTCGAGGCCGTCCCACTCATCGACCGTTGCCCCGACCAGCGCTTCGACATCGTCTGCGCTCGCGACGTCCGTCCTACGGACGAGGGACTCACCGCCGATCTCCCGGGCTACCGCCCTCGCCGCCACCTCGTCCACGTCCGCGACGACTACGCTGGCCCCCTCCCTGGCGAGCCTGAGCGCGATGGCGCGGCCTATGCCGGAACCGGCGCCCGTGACTATGGCCCTCTTCCTTCTCAGGCGTTCCATATCACCCCCGGATACGTAGCGACGGTTACGTGGGAGCGGTCAGTATACTGACGCCAGGACCGGCGGCGCAAACGCGCCGCCATCCTCGAAGCCGGAACCGGCGTGATGGACGTTTTCGAAGATCCAGCCCGCTACAGCCCGAAGTAGCGCAGGCCGTCCTCGCGCAGGAAGTCGCGGGTCAGGCCGACGCGAAAAGCCGCCGCTTGCATGGGCTACGCTCCTCCAGTCAAGAGTACAATCGCAGGCCATTGGTCCCGACCTCGAAGACCTCCACACGGCCGAACTCGTCTTCCGTAACGTAGATCTTCTGTTCTCCGGACGCGCCGAAGGCGACGTTGGTCGGCAGGCTGCCTGCCGTCTCAATACGTTCCACGACCTCACCTTCAGGCGAGAGCACGGTCACATCGCCCTGGCCGAAGACCGTCACGTAGAGGTTGCCGTTCGTCCCGAAGGCCATACCGTCTGGACCGATTGGAAATTCTGTTGACTCCCTGTACGTCACGTTGCCAAAGTCTTCCCTGCCGCCCCGCAGGAGGCGTAGTGGACGAGCCGTTCGGCGGCTACGAGTGTGCCAACCTCTCCGGGGATGCCGCCGAAAACCTGGTCGCGAAGGACGTCGCGCTCGTGCCGCGCTGATCGCGGCGGACGTACAATAGGGCCGGAACACTCGCTACGGAGAGGTGGAGGAATGAAAGGGATTGTATGGCACGGGCCCGAGCAGATGTCTATCGAGGAGGTACTTGAGCCTGATATCGAGCCAGGTACCGTCGTAGTCCGCCCGACCGCGGTGGGCATCTGCGGTTCGGAGATTGAGGGCTACCTCGGCAGGATGGGTAACCGTACCCCGCCCCTCGTGATGGGCCACGAGTTCGCCGGCACCGTCACGGAGGTGGGGGAGGGGGCAGACGAATCTCTCCTCGGCCGCCTCGTGGCCGTGAACCCGCTCTCCTCCGACGGGACGTGCCGCCTCTGTCGGGCGGGGCTTACCAACCTGTGTCCGAATCGAAAGCTCGTCGGCATCCACTCTCCTGGCGGCTTCGCCGAGTACACGCTCGCGCCCGCGGCGAACGTCTACCCGCTCCCCGACGGCGTCGAGGCCCGCACGGGCGCCCTCGCAGAACCTCTGGCCAACGGGGTGCACGCCGCGAGGCTCGGCGGAGCCTCTGTGGAGCACGCCGTCGTGATCGGGGCAGGCACCATCGGCCTTATGTGCCTGCAGGCCGCGCTTCTCGACGGCGTCCCGAAAGTCCACGCCGTCGAGCCCGTGGGGGCGCGCCGCGAGCAGGCGCTCGCCCTCGGCGCCGTCGCGGCCTACGAATCAGGCGAGGAGGCGCGCGAGGCCCTTGACGGGCCGACGGAGGGGCTTGGCGCGGACCTCGTCATAGACGCTGTTGGGGCCGAGGTCACCCGGCGGATGGCCCTAGATCTCCTACGCCCCGGCGGTCGCGTCGTGTACATCGGGCTGCACGACGACGATACGACCCTCGGGTTTCACGACGTGGTACGTGGCCAGCTCGACCTGCAGGGCTCGTACGCGTACACAGCCGAAGACTTCGAGCAGGCTCTCGAATGGCTCGTCGATGGCAGGGCTGGAATCGGGGATCTACCGCCAGTGTTGCCGCTGGAGGAGGGGCCTGACGCGTTCGCCGATCTGGTGCGTGGTCCTTCGGCGCGGATCAAAGTATTCCTCGCGGAGGCGGAATAATGGAAGGTGCGGCCCTCTCGGGGAAATCGGCGCTCGTTATCGGGGCGAGCAGCGGCATCGGGCTCGCAACCGCCAACCTCTACACCGACTCTGGTGCCAGGGTCCACGCCGCCGCCCGCCGCAGTGGGGCGATACAGGAGGGCTTGGGTGGACGCAGCGTCACGGCTCACGCGCTGGACATCTCGGATAAAGACGCTGTCTGGCGGGTCGTCGAAGAAGTGGGGGAAGAGGACGGCATAGACATCCTCGTCGTCGCGGCGGGGATGAACTTCCCTGAGAGGCGGTTCGAGCAGTTGACGGCCGGCGGGTGGGACGCCATGATCTCGGTGAACCTCAGCGGCGCTTTCTACGCGCTAAGGGCCGCGCTCCCTTATCTGCGGGCTTCGCAAGGGTTGGTCATCCTCATCAGCAGCGTCTCGGCCCGGTGGCCCGACGCCTCGGGCCCGGCCTACCAGGCCTCGAAGGCCGGGATGGTCGAGCTAGGGCACGCCGTAGGCTTCGAGGAGCACGTAAACGGGGTGCGCTTCACCTCTGTCCTGCCAGGCATCGTCGACACGCCTATCCTGGACAACCGCCCAGAGCCGCCCCCGAAAAAAGTCCGTGACGCCGCCCTGAAGCCCGAGGACGTGGCGCAGGCCTGCCTCTTCCTCGCGACCCTCCCGCCGCACGCTTACGTCCCCGAGCTGACGATGGTCCCGACCGCGATACAGGCCCTCGGCAAGACCTCGACCGCGACGCCCCCTGTCTCGCAGGGCGATGAGTAGGAGATTCGACAAGGAGATCCGCCATGACACCAGATAACGGCAGGCCGGCGCGCCGATTCCGCTCGCGGGACTGGTTCGACGATCCGCACCGCAGGGACCAGAGCGCCCTGTACCTGGAGCGCTTTATGAACTATGGGATCACACCCGACGAGCTGCGCTCGGGCAGGCCGATAGTCGGGATCTCCCAGAGTGGTAGCGACCTCTCTCCCTGCAACAGACACCACCTGGAGCTGGCTGGCCGCGTGCGCGACGGGATACGCGACGGTGGTGGGATCCCGATGGAATTCCCCGTACATCCCATCAACGAGAACTGCCGCAGGCCGACCGCCGCACTTGACCGAAACCTCTCTTATCTGGGACTCGTGGAGATCCTCTACGGTTACTTCATCGACGCCGTGGTGCTCACGACGGGCTGCGACAAGACGACGCCGGCGGCGATCATGGCCGCCTCGACCGTGGACATACCCGCGATCGTGCTCTCGGGCGGTCCTATGCTCGACGGGTACTTCGAGGGCGAGCTGGTGGGTTCTGGCACGGCGATCTGGAAGAGCCGCCGCAGGCTCGCCGCGGGCCAGATCGACGAGGAACAGTTCTTCGAGACGGCCCTTGCCTCGGCCCCTTCGGCTGGCCACTGCAACACCATGGGGACAGCCTCAACCATGAATGCCCTGGCCGAAGTGCTCGGACTATCGCTCCCTGGGTGCGCCGCCATTCCCGCTCCCTACCGCGAGCGCGGCCAGATGGCCTACGACACGGGGAAGCGCGCGGCCGAGATGGCCTACGAGAACCTGCGCCCGTCGAAGATACTGACGCGTGAGTCGTTCCTGAACGCGATCGTCGCGACCACGGCTCTCGGCGGCTCGACCAACGCCCAGCCGCACATCATGGCCATGGCGCGCCACGCCGGTGTCGAACTCGAACCCTCGGACTGGGAACACGGCTACGACGTGCCCATGCTCGTCAACCTGCAGCCGGCGGGCGAGTACCTGGGCGAGAGGTTCCACCGCGCGGGAGGCGTGCCCGCCATGGTCAACGAACTTTTGAAGGCCGGCAAGCTGGACGGGGAGGCCATAACCGTCACGGGAAGGACGTTGGCCGAGAACGTCGCCGGGCGCGAGAGCGTGGACCGAGAGATGATCACGGCCCACGACGAGCCGCTGCAGGAGCGGGCTGGCTTCAGGGTGCTCTCGGGCAACCTCTTCGACTTCGCGATCATCAAGACCAGCGTTATCTCGGACGATTTCCGCGAACGCTATCTCAGCAACGATGGTGTCTTCGAGGGCCGTGCGGTCGTCTTCGACGGCTCGGAAGACTACCACGAGCGAATCAACGACCCCGAGCTAGGCATCGACGAGCAGACTATTCTGGTGATAAGGGGCGCAGGCCCGATAGGGTGGCCGGGCTCGGCCGAGGTCGTCAACATGCAGCCCCCCGACTCGCTCATCAAGCGTGGGATCACGACGCTTCCCACCATAGGCGACGGCAGGCAATCTGGCACCGCGGACAGCCCCTCGATCCTGAACGCCGCGCCAGAGAGCGCAGCAGGGGGCGGCCTGGCCTGGCTGCGGACGGGTGACACCATCCGCATCGACCTTGAGGCAGGGCGCTGCGACATGCTCGTTACAGAAGAGGAGATAGAACGCCGCAGGCGGGAGGAAGGCATCCCCGACTTCCCCGAGAGCCAGACGCCCTGGCAGGAGATCTACCGCTCCTCCGTAGACCAACTCGACGGCGGCGGGGTGCTCGAAGCCGCGCTGAAGTACCGCGGCATCGCCTCGAAGACGCCACGCCACAATCACTGATCGGGAGATCCGGGCCAGCGAAGGAGCAGACTAAGGTTCTACTTCACGGTGAAGGTTCAGGCTATCGTTGCAAAAGGCTCATTGGTCTTTATCGAGAGCTAGTTGATTTGTATGATGTATGCTCAAGGTGTTCTCCTTTGGGGTAATACTCGAGTGTCTACAAGGCGGGGGACTGGCGCGGAGGTATCGGGATGGAGCGCATGATGATCGTAGAGGACCATTCGGCCTTCGCGCAGGCCCTCGAGCTCGTTCTCGGAGGGGGAACGGAGGTCGTCCTGGCCCGTACGGTGGAGGAGGGGAGGGCTTTGATCGGGGACGGCGAGCCGTTCGACGTGGTGGTGCTCGACCTGGCGCTACCCGATGGAGAGGGGACGGATCTCGTCCCCGACATCAGGGAACACCACCCCCAGACGCGCGTCGCCGTCCTAAGCGCCAGGGACGATATTGGTGAGGTCGCCTCGAAGGCTGGGGCCGACGTCGCTATCCCCAAGGAGACGCCGCTGCCAGACATCATCTCCACCCTCAGAAGGCTGATCGATTAGGGCGGTTCGAATGTAGGGGCGCTTCGCGAAGCGCCCTGGCGCAAACCGTAGCGGCGGGTATCGGGTTACAGAGAGGTAAGTATCAGGCTACATGGAGGTGATGGTCGGATGACACTTTCTGAAGATGTTGCATGGGTGACGGGGAGCAGCACGGGGATCGGTCGCGCCGTCGCAGTCGCGCTCGCCGAAGGGGGACGCCGGGTGGTGGTCCACTACAACGCGAGCGAGGACGAGGCGCGGGAGGTCGTCAGTGAGATCGAAGGTTCCGGCGGGGAGGCCTCGCTCGTGGGGGGAGACGTCTCAGATGCGAACGAGGTCGGGCGTATGGTCGGGGAGATAGAGGACCGTTACGGGAGGCTCGACGTCCTCGTCAACAACGCGGGGTCCCTGATCGAACGCAGGTCGCTGGCCGAGATGACCGACGACCTCTGGGATCGCGTCATGGACGTGAACTTGAAGAGCGTCTACCTGGTCTCGCGGGCTGTGCTGCCGCTGATGAAGCGGCAGGGGAGGGGTAGGATCATCAACGTGACCTCCGTCGCGGCCCGCAACGGCGGCGGTCCCGGCTCGGTCGCCTACGCGACGGCCAAGGGAGGCGTCAGCACCCTGACCCGCGCGATGGCCAAGGAGCTCGTCTCAGAGAACATCCTCGTGAACGGGGTCGCCCCCGGCGTAATAACGACCCCCTTCCACGACCGCTTCACGCCCCCCGACGTACGCGAGAACCTGAAGAACGCCATCCCGATGGGACGAGAAGGCACCCCCGAGGAGACCGCCGGGGTAGTCGCGTTCCTTGCCTCCCCGGCCGCCGATTACCTGGTGGGAGAGATCATCGAGGTCAACGGTGGCCAGCTAATGAGCTAGGTCAGGCCGATCGCTCCAGGTAGTAAGAAGGCCGGGGCATCTTTTGCCCCGGCCTTTGCGCTGGCTACGACAGTTTGGGATCAGCTTCCGTCGTCAGACGTATCCTTATCGTCTGGGCCTTCGTGGTCGGCCGGCGTGCTAAGGACGTTGAAGTTCCTGTCGAGGTGGACATCGACCTGGCTGCCGCCGTCGCGGGTGACCTCGACCTCGTAGTAGCCCTCTTCGTCTTCGACCTCGGTCCCCGTCACCCGGCCCCCGTTGGTGTGATCGAGCGCGATGCTCTTGGCCTTCTCGATGTTGGGTCCGGTCGGCTGCGCCGAGGAGTCGTCGCCGGAGCCGGTAGCATATGCTACGCCAGCCCCGACGAGCAGCAACACCGCGACCGCCGCCACTATCAGCCCCTTCTTTACGTTTATTGATCTCGCGTGCAATCCATCATCTCCTTCGTTCCGACGCTTGGACGAACGATAGGACGCGAACCTGAGAGTAGCATGAGAACGAACATCTGCGCCATGTCCGAGGCAGAGGCGCCGAAACGTTCTCATGCAGAGACGCGGGAGCCAGCTTGAAACGTGTTGCACTATTCGCTACAGTGCTTGTATCTTCCCACGATGGTGTTAGGTTAGTGTAAGCTGGAAATCCGGTAGCTTGAAGGGGAGTAAGGGAAGGAGTCCAGTTGAGCAAAGACCGGAGAGTCCAAGGATCGATCCAACCATATTCTGGATTGCTGCAATTTAGAGAGCGTAGTGGTCCGGATGAGGTGACAAAGGAGCGCACGGATAAGGGACGATGGGGGAGGAGCTAGGTAATCAGCGGTTGGCGGCAGGGCGAGTGGTCGAGTAGGGCGTCCATTAGGCAAGAGGTTTATCGTCTGCTTGAAACGGGTTGCGCCATACGGCGCAGTTCGCAACGGTTCATGTGTACCGATGCTGTGAGGCTAGGTCCAGAGAAAAGAGGAGGAGAAAACAAGCGATGTTACGAAGCTATCTGAGAGAGCATACCAATCCGCCGGTTTTCTTGATCTCCGGGGCGGTGGTTTTGGTCTTGCTCGCTCTTGGCGTGATCTTTCCCGTTGGGTTCGGTAGCGTGGCGAGTGGTTTGTTGAGCTGGATCACCACATACTTCGGGTGGTTCTACATACTCTCCGTGAGCTTCATGCTGATCTTCGTCGTCTGGCTCATGTTTACGCGCTGGGGCGGGATCCGGCTCGGGCCTGATGATAGTCGTCCGGAGTACGGCACCACGTCGTGGTTCGCGATGCTCTTCACCGCCGGCATGGGTATCGGGCTCGTGTACTATGGGGTGGCCGAGCCGATAAGCCACTTCCTCAGCCCACCGACCGGCAAGGGTGGCTCCGAGGTCGCCGCGACCCACGCCATGAACTACACTTTCTACCACTGGGGGCTCCACCCCTGGGCCATTTATATTGTGCTGGGACTATCCATGGCCTACTTCCACTTCCGCAAAGGATTGCCGATCAAACCTGCCGCCGCTTTCTATCCCCTGCTAGGGGACAGAATCTACGGTCCCATAGGACACGCGATCGACATCCTGGCGGTGTTCGGGACCATCTTCGGGCTGGCGACCTCTATAGGTCTCGGGGCGAAGCAGATCAATGCCGGGCTCAACACCCTCTTCGGGATGCCAGACAACACCGTAATGCAGCTTGTCGTTATCGGGGCGGTCGAGGTGGTCGCCATAGGCTCCGTGCTCCTGGGCATCGACGCCGGGATACGACGCCTCTCCCAGATCAACATGTGGCTGGCCGCGGCGCTGTGCGCCTTCGTGTTCATCGTCGGGCCGACGCTCTTCCTGCTCGAATCGTTGGCGGGGAACGTCGGCTACTATGTGCAGAACCTGATAGGCACCAGCTTCAACATGTTCAGCATGAGCAAGCAAGGCTCCGACTGGCAGGCGAGTTGGACGCTGTTCTACTGGGGCTGGTGGATCTCCTGGTCGCCTTTCGTGGGTATGTTCATAGCCCGCATCTCTTACGGTCGGACCATCCGGCAGTTCATTTTGGGCGCGCTATTGGCCCCTACGGGCGCCTCTTTCGTATGGTTCGTGGTCTTCGGAGACTCCGCTCTCAACAGGCTGGTGAACGGTGGCGACAAGGCCCTGGCGAACGCGGACGCGAGCAACGCCCTGTTCGTGCTCCTGCAGCAACTGCCCATCGCAGGCATATTCACCGTGATTGCCTCGTTGGTGGGGATAGTAGTGGTCACGCTATTCTTCGCCACCTCCTCGGACTCGGGGTCACTGGTGGTGGACATGCTCACCAACGGCGGTGACCCGAACCCGATCTGGCAGCAACGTTTGTTCTGGGCTGTGATGGAGGGCCTGGTGGCAGCAGTGCTACTGGTCGCCGGGGCAGCCGTAGGTGGTGACCCCTTGAGTGCGTTGCAGGCGGCCTCGGTCAGTGCGGGCCTGCCCTTCTGCTTCGTTTTGCTCGTCATGTGCTACTCTCTGGTCAAAGCCCTGCGGGAAGAGCAGGTTCCGGGCATCGCGCCGGAGCGCGCGGCGCCTGAGCCTGGCAGGGCGACGTCCCGCCCCAGCGGAGTCGCCACGCCTCAACAGATGGCCGCTGAGAACCCAGAAGAGCATTGACCATACCCCAAGGCCAGCGATAGCTCTTTGCGACCCTGAAACACATTTAGCAGGCGGCTAGCGGATGACCTCGACCATCCGCTAGCTCTCATAACGTACAAGGGGGATATGAGTGAGATGCGTCACGTGAGGAGGGAGAATGAGTAGAGAACGGAGGAACCCGTTTCGGGGGCTGGTAGACCACATAAGCGAGATGAACAGGATGCAGGAACGCTGGATGGTTGGCCCCGAAACCGGACGGGAGGATCAGCGGAGAACCCACGTTACCGCATGGGTCCCGACTACCGACATATTCGCTACGGAGGAAGACCTCGTGATCCGGATTTCGCTCTCGGGTGTAGAGAGCAAGGACGTGGATATCACGCTTTCCAATGATGTCATGACCGTTTCTGGGGAACGCAGGAGCGAGCTGAATGAGGAGGAGGTGAGCTTCTACACTCGGGAGCGCTACTACGGCGCTTTTAGGCGCAGTGTGACTTTACCAGCGGGCATAGGCGAGAGTGATATAAGCGCCACTTTCGAGAACGGGCTGCTAGAGATCACAGTCCAGGGTGGTGCCGCTGCGGCGCCAAAGCCAAGGCGCATCAGCATCCAGAACCAACCCGGCTGAACGCGGCGCAAAACAGCTAGAGATCGCTTGGCGCCGACCTTGCACGCTATGTGGACGGTCGGCCACCATCCGGGTGCCACTCGTGTGTCGCAAGAAAATCGAGTTGCGACGTGGTGCAGCGAAGAGCGTCTGAGCTAGAGGACACGAGCGCAGGGACTCGCGTTAGGCGATACGAGTTTGCATTACACCACCTTGCTAGTGGCATTGGTGCAAGGTCACGGTCGCGCGGTACACGCACATGATCGGGGGTCTACACAGGAACGACTTCGGCATGGCGGCCAGAACAGACGAGCACAACTCCTACCCCCTCCAAGCACGATCTTCATTCCCGCGCAAGCGGGAATCCACGACGCGGCAGGATCCCTGCGCCTCCAGCAGCGATCTCCCAGATTGCGTATGAGACGCCGGCGACCCTGGACCCGCGCCGCGTCTTGACTCCCGTACAACCCTGTGTTACTTGTGCCGTATACAGGAAAGGAACTCGCCATGCGCAACAAACCTCCAATACGTCGGTTCGGGTTCCTCCCTACGGCGGAGGTCCTTAGGATGTCGGCCTGGGGTAGTAGAAGCAAGGCCCTCCTCGTGTGTCCGATCCGCTCCCGGCGGCCTGGGATGTTGTATGGATAGTAGTGCTGGGGTCGTGATCGTGGGGGCCGGCATCGTCGGTTGCAGCGTCGCCGAGCATCTGAGCCGGCTTGGCTGGCGGGATGTGGTGGTCTTGGATCAGGGACCTCTCTTCGAGGCGGGTGGGTCCACCTCCCACGCCCCTGGGCTCATGTTCCAGACCAATCCGTCCAAGACGATGTCCGACCTGGCCCGCTACAGTGTCGGGCGTTACATGGAGCTCGAGGTGGACGGCCAGCCGTGTGGATACCAGGTAGGCGGCATAGAAGTCGCCGAGACACCCGAGCGGTGGGAGGATCTCAAACGCAAGCACGGGCTGGCGACTTCGTGGGGTATCGAATCGGAACTCATCTCGCCTGAGGAGTGCGCGGAGAGAGTACCGCTTCTGGACAAGAATAGGATCAGGGGCGGCTTCTACGTGCCCACGGACGGCATCGCCAAGGCCGTGAGGGCGTGCGAGGCGATGGCCAGACTGGCCGGGGAGCGTGGCGCGAAGTTTTACGGCGAGACCGAAGTCACTGGCATCGAGATCAAGGACGGTCGCGTGGGCGCAGTCCAGACGGACAGGGGCCGCATCGAGACGGGGCTCGTCATATCTTGCGCGGGGATGTGGGGACCCAGGATCGGACGGATGGTCGGCATGAACGTCCCGCTCGTGCCGATGCAGCACCAGTACGCGTGGACTACGCCGCTAGCCGAGCTTGCCGGGGAGAGCAGCGAGGTCGTCCACCCCATCGTGCGCCACCAGGACTTCTCGATGTACTTCCGCCAGAGGGGGGACCACTACGGCATCGGGGCCTACAGGCACCGTCCCATGCCCGTCTCCGTCGACGACATCGGGAGGAATTACAGGGGCGAAGGCGAGTTTCCATCTGTCCTTGAGTTCACGCCCGAGGACTTCGAGCCCACCTGGCAGGAGGCACGCAAGATGCTCCCCGCGCTCCAGAACGCCAGGATAGACCGTCCGATGAACGGGCTGTTCTCGTTCACGCCTGACGGCGGGCCTTTGCTCGGTGAGTCCAGTGAGGTCAGAGGGTTCTGGATCGCCGAGGCGGTTTGGATCACCCACGCCATCGGCGTCGGTAAGGTGATGGCCGAGTGGATCACCGAGGGCGTACCGAGCAT
>JBBPYN010000045.1:0-26110 GCA_038199875.1 Rubrobacterales bacterium | reverse complement strand
GGTTTTGATCTCCATCTGGGTCAAAGAGGAAAGGCCTGCGGAGGAGGAAGAAGGGTCCAGGGAGACCGAAGGCCCGCTGCCACACAGGAGGCTCGCGCCGAGCCTGCTCGCCCTCTTCGTGGTGCAGGTCGCCATCATGAGCGCGGCGCCGGCTTTGCCCGGTCTGCTCACTACCTTGATGGAGGAGCCCGTGCGGGTCGCGACCCTGGCCGGTTGGATCATCGCGACCGGGGCCCTGGCCGCCTCGCTCGGCTCGGTCATCGGAGGAAAGCTCGCGACGAGGTTCGGGGCGCGCAGGGTCATCATCTGGACCTTGCTCCTCGCGGGTATCTCGGCGCTTCCCCAGGCCGAGGTCGACTCCGTCGCCCTGCTGTGGGCGTTGCGCCTCGTTACCGGGCTGTTCGTGGGCACCGCCGTACCGGTAGCCAACCTCGCGATCAGGGGCGCCGTGCATTCAAGACGCCAGGGCGAGGCGTTCGGCGTCGCGGCCACGGCCACCTCGGCAGGCAACGCCGTCGGACCCGCCGCCGGAGGGTTGCTCGCCGCCTCGTTCGGCTTCGGCGCCCCTTTCTTGGTCCCAGGCGTCTGCCTGGTCGCCGTCTCCGCGATCCTGTGGGGAGCGCCCCTGCTCGCCGGCGGATACCGCACGACGCTCCGCGATAGTTAATCCCTCAACTGCCACAGAGGGTCATCCTTCAGGTGAATGTTGTTGAGCTGTAACCAGTGCCGCTCGGCGTCATCGTTCCTTTTGCGCCAGGGCCGCGTCAGGCCGACGCTCAAGATCGTCTCGACACCCCCTTTGAGGCGACGTTGCACGCTGGCGGCGCGTTCCCGGCGGGGCGTTCGTTCGTCCCTTTCGTACAGCCGCAGGTCGGTTACGGCCAGGTCTATGGAAGGTATGAGGTAGTCGAGAACCAGCCGAACCGTACCCCTGTGGTCCACGTACGTCCACGGTTGTTTCTCCGGCTTCAGGCAGCCAAGCGAGGCCTGACCTTCCCCAACGTCCACCGTGCCACTCTCGTCCCACAGCTCGAGTGATGGGCCGAAGATCCCCTCCAGGCTCTCCTGCGCCACCCCTTCGAGGGCGTCCCAATAGTCATCAGGGGCGTCGTCATAGAGCCAACGCGCGCCCGCGGGATCGAAACGGTAGTCCTCCAGTTCGGGGGCGTGTCCGCCGCGGGCAGCCGGACCGAGGTCAACGACGGACCCGACGTCGAAAGGGCCGCCGCCGGTGCTGAGGAGATCGGTGGTAAGCCTGCCGTGCCTGAGGACTGGGCGGACGTGTGTCTTCGTCTCGAGGTCTATGCCAGCCGCGCAAAAGTAACCAGGCTGCATCCTCGTCAGGTGGTTTACTAGTATCCGCAAGATCGCTACAGGTGAACGGCCTGGATGCCGCCCCACTCGCTGTTGAGATACTCAAGGACCAGGCGCCGGTGGCAGTGCTCCGGTTCGGCCTCGCTGCACAGCAGCACTGTCGGGACTCCGAAGCGGTTTCTATCCAAAGTTTCCTCGATCCGGCGCTCCTGCAGGAGATCCAGGAACGCCCTCTCGTAGTCAGGCCACTCGCCGCCATTCCTGTAGGCGTTCAGGATCTCGCGCGTCGGGGCGAGCCCGGGCTCGTACACGTACTCAGCACCGCAGAGCCTCTCCAGGAAGAACGGGAGGTCGGCACGGCGGGCGAACCCTGCCAGTTGCGAGGCGTTGTTCAGACGTACGTCGAGGAGGCGCTCGATGCCCGAACCGTTCAACGCCCCGAAGAACTCGGGCGCCGTCTTTTTCGTGAAACCGATCGTATAGACTTTCGTGGGCTCGCCTCCGTTTCTGCGAATAGTGCCGGCTGGCTGCCGTCCGCATCGCCCTCCGTCTCGATGCTGCCATCACCCCTGATGTGAAGCAGCGTGATCCCTCGCTCCTGCAGCGCCCTCCCGACGAGTAGCCTGCGGTGGCAGCGGGCAGGGTCTTCCTCGCTGCAGAGCAGGGCGATCGTGCGGGCACGGATCTCCCTCTCCAGCCTACTTATACCATCCAGGAACGGCCGGGAACGCCCGAGGAGCCCGTAGTCCACCCTGCCCTTCTCGTCGTAGAACTCCTCCCCGTCAGGCCATCCGCCCAGCTCCTTGCCGAGGAACAGGTACCCGATCCCATCACCCGACAAGGCCGCCTCGATAGCACTCCTGTTGAAGTGCGGCGCATGCCTGGAGTAAGGACGCGAGCGGGTGTCGACCAGGGCCTCGACCCCGTAGCCCTTCAACAGGCCGGCCAACTTCTGTGCTGAATGGCTGGAGTGGCCTATCGTAAACACCGGATTCCTCTCCGGCCCTTGATCTCCTATGGCAATTCCTTTCCATCCTTCGAAACCCTGCGGACGGTATCGAGCATAATCCCACGGCCGCGTTCTCCCCAGACCCACTTTCGCGATTTTGGCCTCGGAATAGCGGGCAACGGCCTGAAGCTGTCAGCGAACGCCGTTGTAAGCTCGAGCAAGGGCGAACGTCTCTGCTTTCGGCAGGTCGGGGGAGGCCTGCCGTCTTGCCGCGCTCTCACCCACTAGCCTACAATACTCGTATGGTCAATCCGGCATCAACAACATCACGCGCGGTACATCTGTGTGGTAACGGTTTGGGTTGCGGGACCAGATCGTTCTGCGGGAACCGTGCGGAGAGCAGTGTCGTGGCCTTCAGCCGCTACGGATAACGCAGGTGTTCTACTGGATCTACGGCGTTCCGAGTTTGGCGTTGGTCGCGCTGTTCTCCGTCACCTTCGTCGGCTTCGTCTGGCTTGGGATCATCCTCACCCGCTCGCGGGTTCGCCGGTGGGTGGCGCCCGAAGAAGACTGGAACGAGATCATGGGCCTCGTTCTCTCCGCCTACGGCGTTTTCTACGGCATCGTGCTTGGCCTGATCGCCGTGGGAACGCACCAGAATTTCGAGGAGCTCGACCAGACAGTCGAGCAGGAAGCGGCGACCCTCGGCACTCTCTACCGGGACGTCTCCGGTTATCCTGAGCCGATCCAGGATGAGCTCCAGGCGATGCAACGCGGGTATTGCCGGTTCATCATCGAAGAGGCCTGGCCAGCCCAACAGCGGGGGGTCATCACCGAGGGCGGAACGGCCCGGGTTACTGCCTTCGAGCAGAAGTTGCTGGCCTTCGAGCCCGAAACGCCAGGACAGGAGGTCCTGCACGCCGAGACCATCCGAGAGTTCAACGCCTTCGTCGAAGCCCGACGCCAGCGGTTGTACGGCGTGTAGAAGGGGTTGCCCGTGGAACTGTGGTACGTCGTCATCATCGGCGTGACGGTCTTTCTCATCGCGGCCATGGATCACCCGTTCCGGGGAACGCTCAGCATCTCTCCACAGGCCTTCGAGATCGTGCTGAGAACGCTTATGACACCGTCCTCGTGAGCGACCAAAAGGCCGCCGATGCGTCAGGGCTGGGTGAGCCGATTCGTGATCCTCACCTCCCAAGGTTCCCGAGGTTGCGCGGGTTGGTCGCCCTGCTACCCTTCGTATCGGAAAGCGCGAATAAGAGAAGGAGAGCGTATGCCGAGCGAAGCCGTACGAGACGCCGCACCCGAACGTGAGGGCCGGACCCCTGTGGGGACCGTGAACGTCGTCGATCCGAATCCACTGAACTGGCTGTTCATCACCTGGAACACGATGGAGGAGCCGGTCAGGACGGACGAGCGAGGCCACATCGTCGGTGCGGTGATGGAAGACTCTCGCTGGCTCGATGACACCACCTTCCAGGTGGACGTGCGGCGCGGCATACGCTACCAGGACGGTGAGGACCTGACGGCACACAACGTCAAGCGCGCCTTCGACGAGGTGCAACGTTGGAAGGTGCCGCATCCTCCTGGCACTTCCCTTAACTTCCACCCCGACGCGACGGCCGAGGTCGTAGACGATTATACGGTGCGCATAAACTTCCCCGAGCCGGACGGGCTTGTGCTCGGCAAGTTCCGCGGGATGCACGTCCCGAGCACGCGCTTCTGGGAAGAGGAAGGCTTTGGCTACAGAAAGAACGGCACCGGCGAAGGCCATTGGTGAGTGATCGACACTCCGGGCCCGTGGGGTTCGGGACCCTTTACCCTCGTCGAGGGATACTCCTCCCTGGAGAACGAGGTGGCCATGATCGAGGACCGACCGCTCGCCGGTGTATGGCTGGACGTTGAGCAGCCGCGCACCGACCGCCTCGTACTCGAGGCCAATACGGATCACTGGAACAAGGAGCGCGGCCCCAGGCTCGAACGCGTCGTATTCCGCAACAACGTCCCGCACGGCAGGGCCCTCGATCTCGTATGCGACACGGAGGGCGAGCTCGATATAGTAACCGAGGTGGATCCTTCCGACGCCGGGAGGGTCCGTGGCTCCGAGCACGCGCGGCTGCACGCCGTGGACGCCATGCGCATAGTGGTTGGTGTGATCAACCGCTTCACCGATGAAGTTCCCCTGAAAGACGTCCGCGCGCGCAGGGCGCTGAACATGGCCGTGGATCGTGACCGCATGGTAAGGGAGGGGTTCGGCGGGTACGCCCACGCGCTCTCTGGGCTCACCCCGCCTTACGCCGGTGGCTTCTCGGGCGCCGAGCCCTACACGCACGATCCGGATAGGGCGAAGAGGCTTCTGGACGAGGCCGGCTGGCCCGAAGGGAGAGCTTTGAGGCTCGCCGCGACGACCGATGTCGAGCCGATGGCAAACATGTTGGCCGACGACTTTCGTGAGTCCCTGGAGATCGAGGTCGCGTTGACGGTCGTGCCGGACGAAGATCTCCTCGCCGCCCAGCACGCGCTCGTAGAGAAGGTTTTGCCGCCGCCGTTCGACGTGCTGGTGCACGCCTGGATTGACCTGAACTCCGACGCGCCGCCGTCGTTCATCCACGGCGCGTACTTCGCCGCTGACGGGCCTTTCCGGGCGGGACCGCCGATAGAGGATTTCGAGGATCTCATGGGCGCCTTCGCGAGCGAGATCGACGCCGATCGCCAGGCCGAGCTCGCCGCGGAGATCGACCGCTACGTCTACGATGAGGCGCTCTCCGTGTTCCTGGCCGCCCCGCAGGCTCTCTACGCCGTCAACCGGCACGTCGATTTCGTGGGCCACGCCGCGACGTTCGAACTGGCCGAAACGCGGGTGACCGACGACCACTGGTCGCGGAGGTAGGTTCACTCGATGGCGGTTCGCGAACCGCCATCGAGTGAACCTACCGCTTTGCGCCGGGTTTGCCGAAGAGCGATCTGCGGGTGTCGTCGTCCATCTCCTCCAGCGAGCGGCGTAACTCCTTGCCCACCTCGAGGGCACGGCTTACGGCGGGTCGCGTTTTCATGCCCTCGTACCAGCGTTTCAGGTTCGGGTAGTCTTCCAGATCCTGGCCCTGCCGTTCGTGGGAGACGAGCCAGGGGAAGATAGCCATGTCCGCGATCGTGTACTCGTCGCCAGCGAAGTACGGGGCCTCGGAGAGACGCCGGTCCATGACGCCGTATAGCCGCGTGGCCTCGTCCGTGTAGCGGTCTATGGCGTAGGGGATCTTCTCGGGAGCGTAGCCCCTGAAGTGGTGGGCCTGCCCGAGCATCGGCCCGACGTGCCCCATCTGGAACATCAGCCACTGCAGCACGAGGTATTTTTCGCGTGGACGTTCGGGTAGGTACTTGCCCGTCTTCTCCGCGAGGTAGATCAGGATGGCCCCCGACTCGGAGAGGGAGATGGGCTCTCCGTCAGGACCTTCCGGGTCTACGATGGCCGGCATCTTGTTATTCGGGCTGATCCTCAGGAACTCCTCCTCGTACTGATCGCCCGACGTTATGTCCAAGGGTACGAGGTCGTATGGAAGGCCTGCCTCTTCGAGGAAGATCGTGATCTTCCATCCGTTGGGTGTTGGCCAGTAGTAGAGGTCTATAGGTTGCGCCATCCGGCTCATCCTCGCTCTCGGTCGTGTCCGTTACCATGAATCTGGTCAACAGTATATGATGCCGAGCCCATCCTTACGGGACCGCATACTTGGGCTGCGCGGGCGGGCGCACCTAAGCCCCCTCTTACGTCATTCCCGCGAAGCTTGTCCCCGCGAAAGCGGGGAGCGGGAATCCACGCCGAGTAGAAGACCGTTGCGCGATGGCGCTCTCCGTCGTGCCGTTGGCACTCACCCAGACCCGGCGTGAGCCCTCGTCCCTGGCAGCCCCGTGCTCGCAACCACCTGGATCTGGTAACGTATCAGGTAGAGAGATCAAGCAACGAGAGAGGTTACTGATGGATCTGCTACGAATAATCATCGCGATACTTCTCCCGCCACTGGGCGTGTTCTTGCAAGTAGGGATCGGCAAGCAATTCTGGATCAACATCCTACTTACAATCCTCGGTTATATCCCCGGCATAGTCCACGCCGTGTGGGTCATCGCGAAATACTAGACGTGCGCCAACTGTTCAGCATTCCTGAGACCTGAAGCCTGATGCCTTGACTCGTGAAGCAAACCACTTCAGGCCGTACGGCGGACGACGACGATCGTCAACAGGCAGACTACCGAGAGCGAGAGGTAGGAGAGCGCGTCGCCCCTGAGGTCTGCCAGGAAGCCTCCCAAGGGGGCCCCGACAGCGTAGCCTGAGGCCCAGGCGAAGTTCGTGATGGCGAAGGCTACGGCCCTGTCCATACCGGCCTTCTCGGTGTCGCGCGAGAAGAGTGCCGTCCCAGGGACGAGCGTCGCGTTGAAAGCCCCCGCCGCGAGCACGACGAGAAGACCGATCACCCACGGGCTCCCGACCCACGTCAGGAGTAGCAATATGCCGATAGAGGCGAGCAACCCGGCGAAGACGGGCGGACGGTAACCCGAGCGGTCGGACCAGCGGCCGAGCAGCGGATGGACGAGTGCCTCGAAGCCGGCGCTCACCAGGAAGACGGTTCCGACGGCCGCGGCACCCCATCCGAGCCTGTGAAGATCCAAGGGCACAAGCACGGCCAGCGCGCTGAAGAGCAGGGGGGAGAGCCCGATAAACCACAGGCTGGTCAGAAACCGGGGTTGCCGCACAGTCCCTAGCGCCGGCAGCAAAGACGTGTCTCCCGAGGAAGCCGGCGCCGGCTCCAGGGCGGCCCACAGGGCGATGACCCCGCCCGCTACTGAGACGGAAGCAAAGGCCGGCAGAAGGCCGACGGTGGCTGCGACGCTTCCGAGGACGGGCCCGAGGAAGGCACCGACGACGGCGGCGCTGATCATCACCCCGATCAACTCAGCCCGCCGCTCCTCCGGCGCCCGGTCCACGAGCCAGGTGAACGCGGCGACCCACGAGAGAGCGCTGCCGAACCCTCCGGCGAACCGGGCAAGCACGAGAAGCCACGTCGTGTCCACGAGCGCGAACATCACGCTGGTTATGGACATCAAGGTCAACCCAACCAGCGCGGTGACCCTCACACCAGACCGCGAAGCGAGGAACCCGCCAGGAGCGCTGCCTACCAGAACTCCAGCCCCGTAGGCCCCGCTCAAGACGCCGACCACGGATTTGGAGAGGCCGAACTCATCCTGAAAATAGGGGACTAGCGGGTAGAGCGCGGCGTAGAAAATCGTATCAACCAGAACTATGGCGCAGCTGAGGGCAAGGAGTCGACGCACGGCACACATTCTAATCTGCGTTCGGGCTGCTAACATCACTGATATGAGTAGTGTCCACACCATCTTGACCAACTGGCTCGCCTGGGAGCGCAGGGGACCGGCGAACAGGGTGCTGTTCGTCCTGGCGCTCTCGCTGGCCGCCTTCGTGACGCTCGCCTTCGCGTGGGCCTCGCTGAACCCCGATCCTGGAAACACCGCTCGGTACTTCGCGTTCTACTGGGTGTGGGGGCTCTGCGCCCTCGGGGTGCTACTCGGGATGGCCGAGTACAAGACCAGCCCCTTACGCAAGGGCAGAGAACGCGGCCACCTGTTCATCCTCCTTTACATCGGGGCGCTGCTGATAGTTACCCGCGCCCTGAACATGGTCCTCTACTTCGGTTAGCGGTTTGTACAGGGCCCTGCTCTTCGACCTCGACGGCACGCTGGCGGATACCGACTCCCTGCACCTGCCAACGTGGGTGGACGTACTCGAACCGCACGGCGTCGAGGTCGATGAGGAGTTCTACAAAGAGAGCATCAGCGGCCGCACCACGGGTGAGATCGTACGCGCCCTGCTTCCAGACCTAACCGACGAGGAGAACCGTTCGGTCGGCGACGCCAAAGAAGCGAGCTTCCGCGAGCGCGCCTCCGAACTGGAGCCCTTGCCAGGCCTCGTCGATTTCGTATGGCGGGGCAGGGAGCGGGGGATGACAATCGCCCTCGTCACCAACGCGCCGGAGGAGAATGTAGAGGCGATCCTGCCAGCACTCAAGCTGCGCGATTTCTTCGATACCGTGGTGCTCGCCGACGAGGTCGAGGCGGTGAAGCCAGACCCCGCTCCATACAGGGCAGCGCTGAAGAAAACTGGCGTACCACCCGAGGAGGCCCTTGCTTTCGAGGACTCGGTCTCTGGCATTTCATCTTCCGTCGCCGCCGGCATCCCGACCGTGGGCATCACCTCGAGCCAGACCCCCGAGAGACTTCTCGAAGCAGGTGCCTTCACGACGGCACAGGATTTCACCGACCCGCAACTTCGGGCTCTGATCGAAACGCAGGCGTAAAGGCGATGCTTTGGGCGCTTCGCGAAGCGCCCCTACAACGTGTCTCGTCTCCGTGTCCGTGGTTGGGCAGCGCTCATTCAAACGGTTTCTATACACACGGTTCGTAAACACGTGCGGTTCGCATACGGACGGGCTGTGTAGGGGCGGTTCGCGAACCGCCCTGCTCAGCCCAACAGCGCAGCGATCCCCCGCGCGTGCATCCGCGGGTCGGCGTCGCCGAGTGGCGCCCGCTGGGCGAGGAACCCGAGCAGAAGCGAGTGCAGCGTCTCGGTCGCCGTTCGAGGTGGACGTGGATCACTCCGGGGGCGGGACCTGGCCTGAAAGCCGGGTCCCGGAGCGTGCGGCCAGGACCGGACCGGGCCCTGATGCCTCCTCGTTCAGCGAGGTTCACCCGTTTACGAGAGAATTGATGAACGAACGGGGATACCGACTCACACGGGGAGGGCACGCTGATGCCTGGCAGGATCGAGGACTACGCGATGGTGGGGGACCTCCAGACCGCGGCCATCGTCGGGACCGACGGTTCGGTTGACTGGCTTTGCTGCCCGCGCTTCGACTCGCCGGCCTGTTTTGCCGCGCTGCACGGCGACGAGTCAAACGGCCGCTGGCGCATCGCCCCCACGACCGGCGGACGCTGCGCGAGACGCCGCTACCGTCAGGATACGCTCGTCCTCGAGACCGAGTGGGAGACCCCGGAGGGCACGGTGCGGGTAACCGACTGCATGCCGCCCCGCGGCCCCGCCCCGAACCTGGTACGTGTGGTCGAGGGCATAGAGGGCAAGGTGACGCTGAAGAGCGAGCTACGGGTTCGCTTTGACTACGGTCGCGTCACCCCGTGGGTCACCATAGAAGGGCGCGAGGTTCGCGTCATCGCCGGACCTGACGCCCTGTGGCTGCGTGCCTCGGCCTTCCACCAGCAGACGGGCGATGAGATCTTCTCCGAGTTCACGGTCTCAGAGGGAGAGCGCATCCCGTTCGTGCTCGCCTGGGCACCCTCCTACGGCGAGCGTCCTGTTGCTATCGACGGGCTGCAGGCGGTGTACGATACGGAGCGCCTCTGGCTCGGTTGGGCCGACGGCATCTCGACGCGCTGCGGGGCGTAGGTCGAAGACGCGAGGCCGAGGAACTCTTTGAACGATTGCTCGCGCTACGCAACGACGTGGGACTGCTGAGCGAGGAGTACGACACGCGTGCCGGAAGACTGGTCGGCAACTTCCCACAGGCGCTGACCCACTTGGCGCTCGTCAACTGCGCCCTCCAACTGTCTTCTCGAAAGGGATGAGCCTCTCGACCCTAGACCGGCAGGCCCTAGATCCGAGGAGTCTCGCCGCAAACCCTGAAATCTGTAGCCTGATGCCTTGATTAGTAGGAGGCGCTGTAGGGTGGTTCGCGAACCGCTCTCTCACCGTAACGTGTCCAGGAACGCCCGCAACCTCCGAGCATATTCTGGGTGTTCGTAGGCCTCGACGTGCCCGTAACCCTCGAGCTTCCAGATGTTCGCCCCGGGGTAGGCGGCGGCGAGGATCATGGCCTGCTCGAACGGGACCCCTTCATCATCCGTAGAGTGGATGATGAAGAGTGGCACGCTTTCGTCGGAGAGTTTCGTAGCCTCCCTCTTCGGCACCACGTCCCAGGGGTCGAAGTCGGGGAAGAGCTTCCCGGCGAGCAAGACAGCAGGTTCGAGTATCCTCCCGAGGCGCACGAACTCCGGAAGTTTACGCTTGAGGAGCAGCGGAAGGTCGCCGTACCCGGCCTCTTCCACTACCGCGGCGACGCCCGTCCCCGGGGCTGCGCGCAAGGCTATCGCGCCCCCCATCGACCAGCCGTGGAGCACCACCCGATCCAGGGCGTAACCTGTACGCTGCAGCCAGGCAAGCGCACCCTGCACGTCGCGAACTTCTCTGTAACCGAGGGTGCGACGCTTACCCCCCGACTCGCCCTGCCCACGCAAGTCAAGCAGGAGCACACTGTAGGCGGCGGCTTGGTACACGGGAAGGGTTTGCAACAGGTGGTCTTCGAATTTGTACCCACCCCAGCCGGGGACGAGCACCGCGGCCCTGGCCGAATTCTCCGCGGGCACCCACCAGCATATCAGCCGAACACCGTCCGTAGTGTGGATTTCGACTTCTTTATACTCGAGCCCGACGGAAGCCGGCGTCGCCCACGGGGATCTACGTTTCGGGCCGGTCATCCAGAGCACCACGAGCCATCCCACGCCCAGATAACCGGACAACAGCACGACCAGGAAGACGAGCACGCGTCGGAGCATTATCTCTCGTCCTCCCGCCGCTCGGGCGCTAGAGGACAACCTCGACCATCGTCGAATCGGCATCCTCGCTGAACGAGACGGTGAGCGCGTCATCCTCCTCACGACCCGGCCCGCGCTCCTCGCCGTCTACGAGAACGCTCTGCGCCGCCGTAACGCCGCGCAGCTTCAGACGCACCTCTTTACGCTCGGGGATGAAAGAGCCCTCGCGTTCGCCGACGCGAACGGTGATGCGCTCACCTGATGATTCGCAGGAGACCCTGCGCCTGGCGTACTCCCCCTCTGTGTAGCCGAAGCCATCTCCCGTATCTTCGTAGAGCGTGGATTCACCCGCACCCCTGGCCGGGTAGACAAGCATTGTCAGCGGGTCGACCGGCTTCTCGTCCGTATGGGACGCGTCAGGTCCCATCGGTATCGCCTTGTTCGCCTTGACGTAGAGGGCTGGCTCGCCCAGGGGCGCGTGCGCCAGGATGTGGACAGGGCCGTCGAAGCGTTCGCCACTCCAGTAATGGAACCAGGTGCCTTCGGGAAGGTAGACGTGCCTGTGCTCGACGCCGGGGCGGGTAATTGGGGCGACGAGCAGGGCGTCGCCGAGCAGGAACTCGTCGTCGGCCGTGTACGTGGTCTCGTCCTCCGGGTACTCGAAGAGGAGGGGGCGTAGGATCGGCGCGCCGGTCCTGTGGCATTCTTCGAAGAGGGTGTAGAGGTAAGGAAGAAGACGCTGGCGGAGTTTGATCATCTCCCTGCACACCGATTCGTATGACTCGCCGAAGGCCCAAGGCTCCTGGTGGCGGGTCCCAAGGGTGGTGTGGTTGCGGCAGAAAGGCTGGAAGACCCCGAACTCGTACCAGCGTGCCAGGAGCTCCCCGTTCGTGTCTCCCCCGAAGCCCCCGACGTCGACCCCGGCCCACGCGACGCCGGAGAGCGCGAGGTTCTGCAGCTGCGGCATGCTCATCCACAGGTGTTCCCACCAACTCGAGTTGTCCCCCGTCCAGTGCATGGCGTGGCGTTGCAGGCCGGCGTAGCCAGCGCGTGTGATCACGAAAGGCCGCTCGTCGGGCCTGAGGGCGAGGAGGCCCTCGCGGGCGGCGCGGGCCATCAGGGAGCCGTAGGTGTTGTGGATCTGGGCGTGCCACCTGGACTCGCCGGTCCGTCCACCTGGATGGACCGCGTCATCCGGCATCGTTGCCCCGTCCGGTATGAACAGCGCAGGCTCGTTCATGTCGCACCAGATCCCGGCTACCCCCGCATCAGTGAGTACCTTCTGGTTCCCGCCCCACCACCCACGAGCCTCCGGGTTGGTGAAGTCGGGGAAGGCGCACACGCCGGGCCAGACGGCGTTCTGGTACTCCTCCCCGTCCCGCGTCTTGCAGTAGAGGTCGCGCGCTCTTCCCTCGGTGTAGATGGCGTAGTTCTCGTCCACCTTCACGCCTGGATCGACGATGGTAACGACGCGGAAGCCTTGCTCGCCGAGGTCGGAGATCAGGGCTTGCGGATCAGGGAAACGATCCTCGTTCCAGGTGAAGACCCTGTAGCCATCCATGTAGTGGATGTCGAGGTAGATGACGTCACAAGGGATGTCACGCTCCCTGAAACCGCTGGCGATCTCGCGCACCTCTTCCTCGTTCATGTAGGAGTAGCGGCACTGCTGGTTCCCCAGGGTCCACAGCGGCGGCATCGGTGTGCGGCCCGTGAGCTCGGTGTAGCGGCCTACGACGTCCGCTGGGGTCGGCCCGCAGAACACGTAGTAGACGATCGCACCACCCTCAGCCCCGTAGTAGGCGCGGTCCTCATCCTCCAGCGCGAGGTCGAACTCGACCCTGTGGGTGTTGTCGAAGAAGAGGCCGTTGGCTTTACCGTTCACCATGGAGAGGCTGAAAGGAATAGAGCTGTACAGGTTGTTGAAGGAGGCGGTGTGCCCCAGCGGCGGGTCGACGTTGTAAAAGACCTGATGGGAGCCTGTCTTCTCGAGCCCGCTCGTCCGCTCGCCGCAGCCGAAGTACCTCTCTCCCAGCTCGCGCCTCTTGTACAGCCGCACCGGGCTACCGAGGGGTTCAGAGAAGACGTCGGCCTCCGGTGACTCGACGGCGCCCATCCCGAGCTCCCGATCGTCAACCGCGAACTCTCTGCCAGAGGCATCCGAGAATCCTATACGCAGCGGGTTCAACGAGATACGGGCCGTCGCCTCCGTGGTCGAGAGCGTGAGCTCCTCGTCGGTTTCCTGCATGGAGACCTCGACAGGCTCCCAGTCCTCCTTCGCGATGGCCTCGGAGTCGTAGCGTGGCGGGCCGCTGGCGGGGAACATACCGACCCTGAAGAGGTCGGGGGCGAGAGCCGCAACCTCGACGGTCGTCGAACCGGCACGCACCCGTAGGTTTCTGTCGTCGTGGTCGATTAACTCTCCTGTGCCGAGCGGGGTGTAATTGCCCCCTGTCCGGGGCTGCTTCTCGAAGGTCTCAGACATGTTCCTCCCTGCGGTCGTCAGCACGCTGGCTTCGCCAGCTTGTCAGCACGGCGCTTCGCGCCTTGTCAGCACGCTCCGGCTAGCGCCTTCGCTTGTCAGCAACGCGGCCCTCGCTTTCAGTTTTTGGTTGAGGGTGGCATTCTACAGGACTATTACGTGACTACTTTGTCTTTACGGCGCTGGCGAAGACTATGATGGCGGCGCTCAGGGCTACTACGAGGTAGAGGGCGTAGCCCAGGCCTGTCAGTTCTGCGAGGAAGCCTATGAAGGGTGGGCCTATTAGGAAGCCTGTGTACGCTGCGGTTGAGACGGCGGCGAGGGCTGGGCCGGTGGCCATGCCACCGGTACGTCCCGCGGCGCTGAGGGCGGTGGGGAAGACTATGGAGAAGCCGGCGCCGGCGCATGCGAAGCCGACGAGCGCGACGAGGGGTTGTGCGGCTGCCAGCGCAATCCCGAGTCCCACGGCCGCGAGGGCGCCGCAGGAGCGGACGAGCGTGACGGGGCCAAGGCGCTCTGTGAGCTTGTCACCGAAGAGGCGTCCGAAGGCCATCGAGAGCGAGAAAGCTGCGTATCCGGCGGCCGCGAAGCCCGGTCCCGTCCTCAAGGTGTCGTCCAGGTAGACGGCGCTCCAGTCACCCATCGCGCCCTCGCCGAGCAGGACGCAGAACGCCATGACCCCAAGCCCGAAGAGCGCCCGCGTCGGACGGGCGAACGCAGGCGCCCCTTCCTCGGAGGCGTCGGCCTGCGATGGCAGGAGCGCCCCGTAGGCGCCGGCGAACGCGATCGCGGTAAGGACGGCCACTACCGAGAAGTGGGGAAGCGGACCTACTCCGCGGGACGCCAGGAGCCCGCCGAGCGCGGCCCCTGCGAGGCCTCCGAAGCTCCAGGCCGCGTGGAAGGAGGACATGATCGGCCGTCCGTACCCCCTCTCTACCGCGACGGCCTGCGCGTTCATCGAGACGTCGAGCCCGCCGTTCGCCGCCCCGACCATCACGAGGGCCAGCACGAGGAAGAGCAGGCTCGGCGCCAGCGCCGGTAAGATGAGCGAGAGGGCGAGTAGCAGCGCCGTTGTCCCGACGACGCGCCGGCTCCCGAAGCGGGAGACCAGCGCACCGACCAGCGGCATGGCGAGGAGCGCGCCGAACGCTGCGCCGAGCAGGGCGAGGCCGAGAAGGCCTTCGCCAAGGCCGAGTTCGTCCTTTATGGCCGGGATCCTGACAACCCACGTCCCTATGATCACGCCGTTGACGAAGAACACCCCTAGCACCGCGAGACGGGGCACGCGCAGCACCGGCCCGCGACGCGCGGGCCCGCCGCTCACGGCCGAACCCACGCCCCACGATCAGACCAAGTTCGCAAAAACGATGCGTGTACGGAAGGACCATGTAGGGGCGGTTCGTGAACCGCCCTCCCACGCGAACCGCCCCTACAATCATGCGCCGTCCTAGAACGCAACGTCCCTGCCCGCGTTACGTTCGACCGCGCGGTCGTAGACGACGCGGGCCGCGGCCATGTCCTCGAGCGCGAGACCCTGGCTCGCGAAGAGGGTTATGTCCTCGGGGCCGCGGCGGCCAGGCACCTGGCCCGCGATGACCTGGCCCAGTTCGTAGACGGCCTCGGGTAGGATCGAGCCGGTCTCCAGGGACATCATCAGGTCGCCCGCCTCCAGGCCGAGCTCCTCGCGCGAGTCGGCGCACACGAAGCTCGCCCGCCTGACGACTTCGCGGTCGATCTCGGTCTTGAACAGGAAGTTGGACCCGGCCGCGTTGACGTGCGCCCCTGGCCTGAGCCACTCGCCAAGGAGCACGGGCTCCATCGATGAGGTCACGGTGACGACTATGTCCTGGGCCGCCGGTTCCTCTGCGGCGTGGGTGGTCTCTATCTCCATCCCAAGCCGCCCGCCCATCTTCCCGGCGAAAGCCTTGCGCGACTCCTCGTTGCGGCTGTAGACGATAACCCTTTCGAGGTCCCGTACGGCCGCTATGGCTTCGAGCTGGCTTTCGGCCTGCCATCCGGCACCGTAGATGCCCAGAGTTTTCGCGTCCTCGCGGGCGAGGTGTTTTGTGGCGACCCCGCTCGCGGCGCCGGTGCGCACCTGCCCGAGCCTGTCAGACTGCATGATCGAAAGCAGCTCCCCGCCCTCGGGATCGAAGAGCATGGTGTAGAAACGGGCACCGGTTCGCGCGACCGTGTAGGCCTTCAGCCCGAGCGCGCCGATCTCGGGCGCCCCCGCGGCCATGTAGTTGAGCCCGCCTGTTGGGAGGGCCACGCGACGGCGGGCGCGGTTGGTGGCGCGTCCCTGCGCGTGCTGGCGCAACACAGACTCGACCGCCTCGAGCGTCGACGGCATGTCGAGCAACCCTTCGACCTCGTTCTCGGTAAGGAGCAACGTCATGGCGTCTCCTCCCTGTTCATGGGCTGCTTATCCGCTAAAATCGCTCCACTCATGCGGGTCCTCATCATAGACAACTACGACTCCTTTACTTATAACCTGGTCCAGTATCTCGGGGAGCTCGGGGCCGAGGTCCTCGTGCGGCGCAACGACCAGATCACGCCTGAGGAGGTCTCCGATCTCCACCCCGACAGGATAGTCGTCTCGCCCGGTCCTTGCACGCCCAACGAGGCAGGGGTCTCGGTCGACCTGATCGGGAAGGTTGGCGAGAGCATCCCTACCCTTGGCGTCTGCCTTGGCCACCAGGCCATAGGGCAGGCCTTCGGCGCCAGGGTCGTGCGTGGCGAGCCCGTCCACGGCAAGACGGCGAGGATCATGCACGACGGGAGCGGGGTCTACAGAGGCCTCGACCAGGGCTTCGAGGCGACCCGTTACCACTCCCTCGTGATCGAACCCGATTCCGTGCCGGAATGCCTCATCGTCACCAGCCAGACCGAGGACGGTACGATCATGGGCGTCAGGCATCGCGAGTACCCCGTCGAGGGCGTCCAGTTCCATCCCGAGAGCGTCCTGACCCGCAGCGGTCACGACCTCCTGAAGAACTTCCTGGGGCTCTGAGTCCTTGCTGCGCGAGACGCTGCGCAAGGCCGCCGACGGGGAGATCCTCACCGAGGGCGAGGCCGAACGCGCGCTTGAAACCATCATGGAGGGCAGCGCGCCCCCTGCCACGACGGCCGCGCTCCTCACCGCGATGCGCGTCAAGGGGGAGGCCGTGCCCGAGATCGTCGGTTTCGCCCGCGCGATGCGCCGCTTCGCCGCGAAGGTCGATGCCCCCGATGGCGTCGTCGACACCTGTGGCACTGGCGGCGACGCTAAAGGCACAATAAACGTCTCGACGGCGGCGGCTTTCGTGGCGCGCGGGGCCGGCGTCATCGTGGCCAAACACGGCAACCGCGCGGCTACGAGCCAGGCCGGTAGCGCCGACGTGCTCGAGGCGCTCGGGGCGGAGATAGAACTCGGACCGGAACAGGTTTCCCGCTGCATTTCCGAGGCAGGCATCGGGTTCATGTTCGCCCGCACCCACCACCCAGCGATGCGTTTCGTGGCCCCCGTGCGGGCCGAGCTGCCTTTCAGGACCGTCTTCAATTTGCTCGGACCGCTCACCAATCCGGCAGGGGCGAGACGCCAGCTCGTCGGGGTCTTCGGCGGGGCCTACGTCCGCCCCGTCGCCGAGGCCCTGCGGGACCTCGGGGCCGAGAAGGCGCTCGTCGTGCACGGTACCGATGGGATGGATGAGATCACGGTTACCGGCAAGACCCTCGTAGCCGCCGTCTCAGATGACGGAATAGAGGAATACGAGATCTCACCCGAAGACTTCGGCCTCTCGCGCCATTCACCCGACGGCCTCCTCGGCGGCGACGCACACCTCAACGCCCGCATCCTGCGCGACGTCCTGACCGGCGGGGAGCGCGGGGCCGCCCGCGACATCGTGCTCCTCAACGCCGGGGCCGCGATCCACGTCTCGGGCAAAGCGAAGTCAATAGAAGAAGGCGTTTTGCTGGCCAAGCAGTCCATCAGCGACGGCTCTGCGACGGACGCCCTCGAACTCTTCGTGCGTGCCACCCGCCGACTCTCGGGGACCGTATGAGACGCGCCACCGTCCTCAACGAGCTGGCCACGGCCGCTGTAGAGAGGGCAGAAGAGTTGCGCAGTACCACCGACCTCGGCAACCTCTACCAGGAGGCGCTCCTCTCCGAGAAGAGGGACTTCGCCGGTGCCCTCTCGGCGCCCGGCCTCTCCGTGATCTCCGAGATCAAACGCGCCTCGCCGACGGCTGGCTTTATACGCGAGGCCGACCCCGCCGAGTGGGGAATTCGCTACCAGGCAGAAGGAGCGAGTTGCCTCTCCGTCCTCACCGAGCCCGAGCGCTTCGAGGGAAGCCTGGAGGACCTCGACGCCGCGCGGGGCAACATCGCCTTGCCGGTCTTGCGCAAGGACTTCACCGTCGACGAGGCGCAGATCCTCGAAACCGGAACGAGGGCCGATGCCGTCCTGCTCATAGCCGCCCTCTTCGACGCGGCGGCGTTGGCTCGCTACGTTTCATTAGCAGTAGAGATCGGTCTCATGCCGCTGGTTGAAGTCCACGACGAGGAAGAAGCGAACCTTGCCCTCGAATCGGGCGCGAGGGTGATCGGGGTCAACAACCGCGACCTTAGGGATTTCACCATCGACCTCGGCACCTTCGAGCGCCTCGCCCCCAAACTCGCCGGCGCCATCCTCGTCGCCGAGAGCGGCGTCAAGAGCCCCGAAGACGCCCGCAGGTTGCGCGACGCGGGCGCAGACGCGGTCCTTGTCGGCGAGGCGGCGATGCGGGACCCCGGTCTCGTCGCGCGTTTGGCGTACCTGCCGTAAGAGGCGGTTCGTTTGAAAGCGGTTCGCGAACCGCCACTACATTATTGGTTTGGGTGGCGTCTGCCGATAACGAGACCACGATGGAACATGGCGAGCAACGCGGTCGGCGGTCAGTCCGGTTGAAGGGCTACGACTACACGAAGGACGGGGCATATTTCGTTACCATGTGCACCCAGGGTCGCGAGCGAATCTTCGGAGTCGTGGTGAACGGCGAGATGCGATTGAACGAATACGGACGTGAGGTCGCGCGTTGTTGGGCGTGGTTGGCGGAGCAATACCCATACGTCTACCTGAACGAATGGATCGTGATGCCCGACCACACGCACGCGATCATCGTGATCGAGGACGCCCACCCTAACGGTCCGATATACGACGGTTCAAACGTAACGAAACCGGATGTCGCGGATGCAGACGTTACGGATTCGAACGAAACCTGTAGGGGCGGTTCGCGAACCGCCCAACAACGAACCGCCCTTGATATAGGGACCGAGGGACAAACGTCCCATGGTATGCACGTCGTCCCGCTGCAACGCAAACCGTTGGGACGTTTGGTCGGGGCATTCAAGACCGTGTCCACAAAACGTGTCAACGACCTTAGAGAGACTCCTGGCACGCAATTGTGGCAACGCAACTTCCACGAACGCGTAGTTCGCAATAGCCTCTCATTGCGTGCCCTTCGTCGTTACATCGCGAATAGTTCGGTCCTCTGGGACCCGGTCTACGATGAAAGCCAATGATCAATCGGAGATGCGGTCCCTCTCCGCAAGCAACTCCTGAACCTTCTGATCCGTCTCGTCATAGGCGCCTTCGCCGAAGTGTTTGTAACGGACGAAGCCGTCGGCGTCGATCAGGTACCACGCTGGCCAGAAGCGCTGACCATACGCCTTCCAGATGGCGTAATTATTGTCAAGCACGACCGGGTACTCGATGTTCGCCTGCTCCACGGCCTCCCGCACGTTGGAGATGTCCCTCTCGAACCCGAACTCCGGCGAGTGGACCCCGACGACGAGCAGGGCGTCATCCCTATATTTATCGTACAACTCGTTGATATGGGGCTGCGCGTTCTGGCAGTTGAAGCAGCTATACGTCCAGAACTCGACAAGCACCACCTTCTCACCAGCGGCGTCCTTGATGGAGACGCCGTCCGTGTTGATGAGGCCGGTCGAACCAGCGACCTCGCTGGCCTGCTCGTACTCACTCTCCTTATCGGCGATTCGCTCCGCATCGGAGACGGTCTGTTTCGGCTTCTCGACCGCGTCACGCTCTGGAGTATCGGACCTCCCGGCATCGTCGGAGGAGCCTGAGGCGGTCTGCTGTTCCTTTTCATCCGAGACATCCGTTCTCCCTTTAGCTATCTCGTCGCTTTGTAGATCGCCTTTCGGCTGCCTTTCTGCGGTGGCCTGTGCGTCGAGACGGATCTCGATAGCGGCGATGGCGCCGATGACGAGCAGCACGGACAGAGCCAGCAGGATGGGACGGGGGGTGATAATTCTCATAGCAACACCTCGTTGAGTAGCGGGAAGTTGGCGAGCAGGTTTAGCTGACCGGTAAACACGAGAACACCCATCCCGATCAGGACGACCCCGAAGGCGACGTGGACGCGTGCCGCAGCCTTACGATGCCGTTTGAGGAACGAGTAGACCCGCGAAGGGAACAGCCCGACGAGCAAGAAAGGAGCCCCGAGTCCCGCGGCGTAGGCGAGCAGCAGCGGGAAGGCTGAAGCCGGACGGGTCGTGGCAAGGGCCAGCGTGCTGCCGAGAATAGGTCCGACGCACGGTGTCCAGGCGACCGCGAATGATGCCCCGAAGAGGAAGGAGGCGAGATGCCCCGGCTTCAGCGGAACCGGATGCACCGAGTACTGGCGATCCAGTACAGGCAGGCGCAGCAGGCCGGTCAGTTGTAGCCCCAGGAGGATGATGACCGTGCCTGCGATCCGGGATAGCCACACGAGAACCTCCGTCGCGGCGTCTTGAAGGACCGTGCCTAGCACAACCCCGAGGGTGGCGAAAACGGCCGAGAACCCAAGCACGAACAGGATGGTGCCTAGCAAGATGTCCCTGCGCTGCAGGTCGGAGAGGTCGAGTGAGGTGCCTGCGAGCTGGGCGAGGAAGGCGGGGACCACGGGCAGCATGCACGGCGAGAGGAACGAGGCGAGGCCGGCTAAGCCGGCAAGGACGAGCGTCGGTTCCGGCATTCTAGGCTCTTACTGTCGTTGGTCCGCGAGTGCTGATCAGAAGAGACGCTCCTGCTGGCTCGCCCCCGATTCTCACACGGGCACGTGGCGACGACAATCGGTCTTCGTTGCGTCGTAAGGAAGAGTTAAGGATTCGAACGGAACCTGTAGGGGCGGGTTTCAAACCCGCCCGGCTATCAGGGTCGTTCGAGCGTGAAACGGAAGCGCGAGCCGTGGCCCGGCTCGCTCTCTACATCCATGGTGCCTCCGTGCGCCTCGACGAGGCCGCGGGCGATGGCGAGACCAAGCCCGGCGCCGGGCGCGTCGTCCTTCTCGGGACGAGTCCGCGACTGTTCGCCCCGGAATGAGCGTTCGAAGACACGAGGCAGGTCCTCGGCGGATATGCCCTCGCCCGTGTCGGATACTTCGACCCGCGCCACATCACCTTCCGGCGTTGCGCGCAGTGCCACGGTGCCGTCCGGCGGAGTATGGCGGAGGGCGTTGGAGACGAGGTTGTGGAGCACGCGCTGGAGCCTGGGCGGGTTCGCGAGCACGGGGTCGACGTCGCCTGATACCTCTCCAAGCAAGCGTACGCCCTTCTGCTCGGCCTGCGGCTGGAAGCCCGAGATGGTGTCGGAGATCAGGTCGTGCAGCGAAGCTTCTTCCAGGGTGAGCTGGAGTACCCCGGCATCTATCCTGGCGAGCTCGAAGAGGTCGTCAACGAGGCGGCTCAGGTGTGCAAGCTCCCGGCCTGCGGAGGAGAGATAGCGCCCTTCGGTCTCGTCGTCCGCCGCGACACCGTCCGAGACGGCTTCGATCAGGGCCCTCGCTGAAGCGAGCGGCGTGCGCAGATCGTGGGAGACAGCGGCTATCAGGTCGCGGCGGGCCTTCTCCATCTCGCGCTCGCGATCAGCGGCCTCCTTGAGCGCCTGTGCCATGCGGTTGAAGTCCTCGGCGAGACCGGCGATCTCGTCGTGACCTTCAGCAGGAATCTCCGAGTCCAGCTGGCCGTCCGCGATCCGTTCCGTCCCAGCCCGCACACGTTCGATGCGGCTGGCCAGCGGTCTCGCGCACAGTAGGCCGAAGCCGACAGAGAGCACCGCCGCGAAGGTAAGCATCGTTAGCAAGAGCGAGAGGTCGTGTCCGGAGATAAACATGGCCCTGGCGCCTGCCAGCATCATCCCGAGGAGCAGGAGGCTACTGATCAGGCCAGCTCCGACGAGCTGCGCCTGCACGCCGCCCAACCGTCCTAGCACCGCCGGACGGATGAGGAGCAGCGCCAGCAGCCCGCTTCCGCCGCCTGCCAGGCCGAGCAACTCGGCCACAGCCTTCAAGTCGCCCTGAGGCACGCCGAAGAGCGACGCGGCGATGATGGCTAGCGCCAGCGAACCGGCGAGGAAAAGCAGCGCTGCGCCCGCTGTGCGGAACGTACTCTTCATCCGCCGAACTTGTAGCCGACGCCCCACACGGTCTGCAGGTAGCGAGGCCTGGCAGGTGCAGGCTCGATTTTCTCGCGTAGCCGGCGCACGTGCACGGTGACGGTGCTCGTGTCTGCAGAGAACGTGTAGCCCCACACCGACTCCATCAGCTGGTCACGCGTGTAGACCCTGCCCGGGTTTGCGGCCATCCGGTATAGAAGGTCGAACTCACGCGCCGTGAGCGCCGCTGGGCCTCCCTCCACTAGGACCTCGCGCGTGTTCGGGTCTATCCTCAGGCCCTCGAAAATGAGCACCCTCAGGTCCTCGTGCCCGGAAGATTCCTCCACGCGCCGCAGCACGGCGGTGACCCGCGCGGCCAGCTCGCGCGGGCTGAAAGGCTTCACGACGTAGTCGTCCGCCCCGAGGGACAGGCCTACCACACGCTCCTCCTCCTCGCCGCGGGCCGTCAGCATGATCAGGGGCACCCTCCGCTCCGCCCTCATCCGGCGGCACACTTCGAGCCCGCCGAGCTTGGGCAGCATCAGGTCGAGCACGACGAGGTCGGGCTTACTCTCACGAAAGACCGCGAGGGCCTCCTCGCCGTCCCTTGCCGAGACGACGTCGTGGCCGTCACGCCGCAGGTAGAGACCCACGACCTCACGGATATTCGGCTCGTCGTCGACGATCAGGACCTTCGCCACCGTAGATCTCATCCCCCGCGTTTTCACCCGATTATATCCCGCCCGTATCCGCCGCTGAACCCCATCCGTACAGACCTTCGCAGGAAGACCGGCGGGGTCCCGAGCCGGCGATGAGGCCCGTCTCTGGCCGTAGCTCCTGACCCTCGCTTCGGGTCTCGCCGTCAGGCCGATGATTGCTGGACCCTGCCGGGCACCCTTTCGACGCCGGACGATGTCCCGACCACGATAAGCCGATACCCTTACGCGAAGGTTACGGTTCTCTTAAGAGAGGCTTAACTCTCGATTCTCGCCCCGCTCCTCCCGGTGGCAAAACGACGAGGACGGGCGCCTTGTACCACCTTCTCGAATTACTTCAACGAAACTATCGGGACCGAGCCGGTCCACAGGTAGAGACCTTCACGGGCGGCGGACCGGGTGCGCCTAAGGTAGGACCCTGATCGTCTGGTCCTCTACGACCTCGCCGATCATCGCAGCGAGCGTATCCTGTCCCTCGAGCGCCCGGACGAACGCCCGGGCCCGTTCTTCCGGTACGGCCACGAGCAGGCCGCCGCTCGTCTGCGGGTCGTAGAGAGGCAGCAGGTCGTCCGGACCGACCCCGTCTTCGGTTACCTTCTCGCCGAGATATTCCCTGTTGTTCTCGAGGCCACCTGGGTAACACCCCCCCGTGGCGAGGGAGGTGGCTCTCTCCCAGACCGGCACCTCGCTTCGGCGCACCACCGCCCCGAGACCCGACGCCTCGGTCATCTCCCAGAGGTGGCCCAGAAAGCCGTAACCCGTAACGTCGGTCGCGCCAGAGACCTCGACCTCGCGCAGCGCGGCACGGCCTCCCTTGTTCAGGGTCGCCGCCACCTCGACGGCGTCCTCTATCTCGGCCTCGGAGACGAGCTCCCTCTTCAGGGCCGTGGTCAGGATGCCGAAGCCTAGAGGTTTGGTCAGAACGAGGACATCGCCGGCCCGCGCGCCGGTGTTGCGCACGACCCGGTCCTCCTCCACGAAGCCCGTCACGGAGAGGCCATACTTCGGCTCATCGTCTTGCACCGAATGGCCGCCGCACAGGCGAGCGCCGGACTCCTCGATCTTGGACTGCCCGCCAGCAAGGATCTCACGCAGGATCCCGAGATCCAGCGAGCCGGGGAAGCCGACCAGGTTCATGGCCGTCAAAGGGTAGCCACCCATCGCGTACACGTCCGAGAGGGCGTTGGCGGCGGCGATCTGGCCGAACCGGTAGGGATCGTCCACGATCGGCGGGAAGAAGTCGACCGACTGCAAAAGCAGGCCGCCGCCGAACGGGACGTATCCCGCGTCGTCGCGAGTCTCCATGCTGCTCACGAAGCTCTCCCCTGAGGGCGAACCTGGCGTGAGCGAGAGAAGCACCTGCTCCAGGACCCCTGGAGCGAATTTGGAGCCTCAGCCGGCCTTCTGCGAGTATTTCGTCATCCTTATGCGTGTTTTTTCGTCCATGGCGTGAGTATAACCTCCTGGCCCGTTATTCGCGTCGGGTCGTAGTTTTCCGAAGAGTTCCGAACGGACCCCTCGATCAGGTCGCCCAGCGCCCCGCGTTCGTGTTCGGGAAGGGTCAGGGGGCGACGCGCGGTGCACCACTCCTTCAGCGACTCGTAGAACACGCTGTCGTTCTGGGACCGCTCCAGCAGCAGCGCCAGTGCCTTCTCATCCCCGACTGGGTAGTAACCGGGGTAGTCCTGGCCAAGCATCCCTACGTTGCCGGGTATGCGGGAGGCGGCCACGGGCACCCCGGCGGCGAGCGCCTCGGCCACCGCGTTGGCACCACCCTCCATTAAAGAGCTCTGCACGAGCAGATGCGTCCGCGACAGCAGGCGTCGCACCCGCCATCGGGGCACCTCGCCAAGCCAGCGGTAGCGGGGGTCGGACGACATAAAGGCTCGAGCCTGCTCGGCGAACTCTTCGGTGTGTGCTCTCCCTGCGTGCGTGATACGGATGCGCGAAGCGGAGGGCAGAAGTTGGGCGGCCAGGACGCAGCGGAAAGGGTCCTTCTCGGCGCGCAGGTTACCCACTACGCAGATGTCGAAGAAAGTCTTCGCCGGGGGCTGCGGGCGGATGGGTTCGGCCGACTGGTAGATCACCCGCGCCTTCGCGCGGTGCCGCGGTTCGAGCTCCGCTAACCCGGCCTCCTGCAGTACGACCACCCGCGAGGCGAGCCTCAGGGAGTCCTGGGCGTCCTCGTCGAAACGGATGTCGCGGTAGAGGTCGGTCCCGGTGAGGACGACCACGAGGGGGTGACCGGGATAGGTGGCAGCGTAGTGCCCTATGGAGCGGTGGCTGCGCCTGGTGTGCAGGGCGATCATCAGGTCAGAGACCCCACCGCCCCAGACCTCTTCGATTAGCACCTCGTGCCCCATCTGGCGCAAGAAACGGGCCCAGCGGTCGGCGGTGGTCCTGTTTCCGCTGCGCGACCCCGCCCCGGCCGGTGTAATGAGGCTGATCTTCACGCCGATCCTGCCGATCTCATGGATACGAGTTTATACACGTCCTTACCCTCCTTGCACCTTCAGGGGCACCGGCTGGTTGGTTTACGCTAACATTCGCTGTGAGGAGCGGGCTACGCGCAGACGGAGGGATTCAATGCACAAGGCGGAGGAACAGACCCAACGGCTCGCAGGCATGCTGGCCGACAGCCGGAAACGTACCCTCGAGCTGGCGAGCGACCTATCGGAAGAGCAGATGATCGGACCTCAGCTCCGAATCGTCAACCCCCCACTGTGGGAGATCGGGCACCTCGCCTGGTTTCAGGAGCGCTGGAACCTGCGCCGCATAACGGACGAAGAGTTCTCCCCCTCCAGCATTCTTGAGCGGGGCGACGAGTTGTACGACTCCATGGAGGTGGCCCACGACGACCGCTGGGACCTGCCGCTGCTCTCCCAGGAGGAGACTTTCTCCTACATGCAGCGGGTCCTGGACGAAACCCTGCACAGGCTACACGCCGAAGGACCAACCGCCGAGGCGGCCTACTTCGTGCGCCTCGCCACCTTCCACGAGGACATGCACGGCGAGGCGTTCACCTACACCCGACAGACGCACGGCCTGCCCGCGCCCCCGATCTCCGACTACGACCCCGCGATCCTCGAAGATCAACCCGAAGGGCCGCTGGAAGGCGACGCCGAGGTCCCCGGCGGGAACTTTATGCTCGGGGCCACCGGGGACATGGGCTTCGTCTTCGACAACGAGAAGTGGGCGCATCCCGTGCGACTCTCCCCGTTCGAGATCTCGCGCGCCCCGGTCACCAACGAGCAGTTCGAGGCCTTCGTGGACGACGGAGGCTACCGCAGGCGTGAGTTCTGGGGCAAAGAGGGCCTGCGGTGGTTGAACGAGACCGGCGCCGGGCACCCCGTCTACTGGTCGCGGGTGGGCGGCCGTTGGCACCACAGGCACTACGACAGGACGGGGCCGCTGTCCCCTCACGCGCCGGTAATCCACGTCAACTGGTACGAGGCCGAGGCCTACTGCCGGTGGGCAGGACGCCGCCTGCCCACAGAGGCCGAGTGGGAGATGGCCGCCTCGGCGGAGCCGTCGCCGGACGGGAACGTGACCGGCCGCGAGCGCCTATACCCGTGGGGCGATGAGGCCCCGAGCCCGCGACACGCCAACCTCGACGGGCGTTTGCTCGGGGCGGTGGACGT
>JBBPYN010000044.1:0-8541 GCA_038199875.1 Rubrobacterales bacterium | reverse complement strand
CGAATGCGGCCCTGCGTTCCTCACTTCGTCGGAGACCTGCGACTCGAACCTCTGGAAGTTCTCCCTGAACAGGTCGGCGAGTTGGGTGGCCTGCTCATCGTGAGCGTCGCCGTCCTCCCAGGTTCCGCGCGGATCGAGGAGCGCGCTATCGACACCAGGCACTTCGACGGGGACGTTGAGGCCGAAGAACGGGTCTTGCCTCGTTTCGGCGTTGTCGAGCTTGCCGCCGATCACGGCGCGCACCATCTCGCGGGTGGCGGCGATATCTATGCGGCTTCCGACGCCGTAGGGTCCGCCTGACCAGCCGGTGTTGATCAGGTAGCAGCGCGTGCCGTGGTCCTTCAGCCTCTCGGAGAGCATCTCGGCATAGGTCGTCGCCGGCAGGGGAAGGAAAGGGGCGCCGAAGCACGTGGAGAACGTCGCCTCGACCTCTGACTCCATCTCGGCCTCTGTCCCTGCGAGTTTGGCTGTGTAGCCGGAGAGGAAGTAGTAGGCGGCCTGCGAAGGGGTGAGGGCGCTTATGGGGGGCAACACCCCGAAGGCGTCGGCTGTCAGGAACAGAACGGCAGATGGATGGACGCCCCTGCCTTCGGGGACGGCGCCCGCTATGTACTCGAGCGGGTAGGCGACGCGGGTGTTCTCCGTCAGCATGCCGTCGGAGTAGTCGACCTCGCGCGTGCGCCTGTCCATAACCACGTTCTCGAGTACGGCGCCGAAGCGAATGGCGTCCCAGATCTGGGGTTCCTTCTCGGGGGAGAGGTCTATCGTCTTCGCGTAGCAGCCGCCCTCGAAGTTGAAGACCCCCGAGTCTGACCAGCCGTGCTCGTCGTCCCCGATCAGGTCCCGCTCCGGGTCGGCTGAGAGGGTCGTCTTGCCCGTCCCCGAGAGCCCGAAGAAGAGCGCAACGTCTCCCCCGGCTTCGCTTCCCCCCACGTTGGCCGAGCAGTGCATGGGGAAGGCGCCTCGTTCGGTCGGCAACACGAAGTTCAAGACCGTGAAGATGCTCTTCTTTATCTCCCCCGCGTAGGCCGTGCCGCAGACGAGGACCACCTTACGCTCGAAGTCTATCCCCACGAAGGTCTCGGATTCCGTGCCGTCCTCCTCCGGGTCCGTAAGGAAACCTGGCACCGAGATCACAGTCCAGTCGGGCTCGAAGGCGTCGATCTCCTCCCTCGATGGACGCCTGAAGAGCTGCCGCGCAAAGAGGGCCTGCCAGGCGTGCTCTGTCACCACCTGGACGTTCAGGCGGTAGCGGGGGTCGGCGCCCGCGTAGGCGTCCACGACGTAGATCTCCTCGAGGTTCTCGACGTAGGCGGCGGCCTTGTCCAGAAGCGCCCCGAAGGCCTCGCTCGGGAAGGCCTTGTTGCCAGTACCCCAGTCCACCGCATCCCTCGTGACGTCGTTCTCGACGATAAAGCGGTCCTTGGGAGAGCGGCCGGTCCGTTTGCCCGTCCTGACTACCAGGGCCCCAGAACCGGAGATCATACCCTCCCTCCTCCTGACGGACGCCTCGACCAGACGCGCGGGCGGCAGGTTTTCGTGTACGGCCCCGACGTTCTCCACCCCGAAGCGTTCCAGCGTCATCTTGCGAACCGCCAGATCCATAAGCTTCCCTTCCACCCAGTCGAACCAGACCCGCAAAATTGACGGTCCGGGTCTTTTTCCTCTCGCCCAACGGATTCTAACAAAGCAGGTAAGGGACTGTCTGCGCGGCAAGAGCCTGGCGCCGGAGCGGTTTCTGAATACCCCGCGCGGGGTAGTAAAAAATCATCCGCCCGGAATACGATTCTGCCGAGGAGGTAAGCTGTGACGCAACAGATCAACCAGGAGACAGTAGGGACGGAGCAGTGGCACGATCTCGCCCAGCAGTTGAGGGTCGACAGCATACGTTCGAGCTCGGGCGCCGGATCCGGGCATCCCACCTCATCCATGTCGGCCGCCGACCTCCTGGCCGTGTTGGTGAGCAAGTACCTCCGCTACGATTTCGACGAGCCTGAGAACCCCAACAACGACCACCTGATCTTCTCGAAGGGACACGCCTCCCCGCTGCTCTACTCGGTGTACAAGGCGGCTGGCGCGATCTCCGACGAAGAGCTCTTGACCTACCGCACGTTCGACAGCCGCCTCCAGGGCCACCCGACGCCCCAGATCCCATGGGTCGACGTAGCAACTGGCTCCCTCGGCCAGGGGCTACCAATAGGTGTGGGTGTAGCCCTCGCCGGCAAGTACCTGGACAGGCTCCCCTACCGCGTGTGGGTGCTCTGCGGCGACTCCGAGATGGCCGAGGGCTCGATGTGGGAGGCCTTCCAGCACGCCGCCTACTACAAGCTCGACAACCTCGTCGCCATCCTTGACATGAACCGCCTCGGCCAGACCCGCGAGACGATGGACGGCTGGCACGGCGACCACTACGCCGCCCGCGCCGAGGCCTTCGGCTGGAACGCGGTCCAGATCGACGGCCACGACCCTGAGCAGATCGCCCGTGCCTACGCGGAAGCACTCGAACAGTCAGACAAACCGACCCTGATCGTCGCTAAGACCAGGAAGGGCCGCGGGGTCTCGTTCCTGGAAGACGTGGACGGCATGCACGGCAAGCCCGTCGGGGAAGACCAGGTGCAGTCTGCGCTGGACGAGCTCGGCAGCACAGACGACCTGCTGGTCGAGGTGCGCAAACCCGACCCGGGTTCCGACGAGAACTTCACCTCCGGCCTGACCAGCCACCTGGATCTGCCGGCCTGGGAGGTCGGCGACGAGGAGGCGACCCGCGGGGCCTACGGCGCGGCCCTGACGGCGCTCGGTGGTGCCAGGGAAGACGTCGTAGCCCTAGATGGCGAGGTCAGCAACTCCACCAAGTCCGAGGAGTTCGCCGAGGAGTACCCCGACCGCTACTTCGAGATGTTCATCGCCGAGCAGCAGATGGTCTCTGCGGCCGTTGGGATGAACGTACGCAACAGGGTCCCGTTCGCCTCCAGCTTCGCCGCTTTCCTCACCCGCGCCTACGACTTCATCAGGATGGCGGCGATCTCGAGGGCCAACATCCGCCTCTCGGGCTCCCACGCCGGCGTCTCCATCGGGGAGGACGGTCCCTCCCAGATGGCCCTCGAGGACATCGCGATGATGCGGGCCGTGCACGGCTCGACCGTGCTCCAGCCCTGCGACGCCAACCAGACCGCGAAGCTCGTCGCCGAGATGGCCGATAGGGACGGTATTGTCTTCTTGCGGACGCTGCGCCCGAAGACGCCTGTGATCTACGATTCGTCAGAAGACTTCCCCATCGGCGGCAGCAAGGTCGTGCGCTCCTCAGATGACGATGCCGTAACCGTGGTCGCGTCTGGCATCACGGTCCACGAGGCCACAAGAGCGGCTGACGAGCTGCAAGAGAGCGGCATCTCAGTGCGCATCATAGACGCCTACTCCATCAAGCCGATAGACGAGGATACGCTTCGCGAGGCGGCGCGGGCGACGGACGGTAAGGTCGTCGCCGTCGAGGACCACTGGCCAGAAGGCGGCCTTGGCGAGGCCGTCCTCTCCGCGCTCTCAGAGGAGTCCGACCCCATCCACTTCGAGCACCTCGCAGTAGGGATCATGCCAGGCTCAGGCAGCTCTCAGGAGTTGATGGACGCGGCAGGCATAAGCGCGAACCACATAGTCGACGCCGCGCACAAGCTGGCAAACGCCTAAAAAGGTATCTCTACAAACAGAGAGGCGCCGGGTACGATGGCCCGGCGCCTCTCTCGTCCCACGGAATGTAGGGGCGGTTCGCGAACCGCCCGCGGCTTACCTTCAAACGTTACGGATCTCCTCGCAATGTGAAAACCGTTGCGTTGTTGTGGTGGTGGCGGCATAATATCGTGGTGGTGGAGCCAGCGGGAGACAAGAGGTCGTTCCGAACGACGATTTCGTTGCTAGGTGCGCCGCGCATCGAGCGCGACGGTGTGCCCGTCGAGGTCGACACGCGGAAGGCGATCGCGCTCGCGGCCTTTCTGGCCGTCACGCGACGAAGCCACACCCGCGACGCGCTCGCCGGACTGCTCTGGCCTGAGTACAACCAGAGCCGCGCCCGCGCCGCCCTGCGCAGGACCCTCTCGTCGCTGGGTAAGGCGCGCGAGGAGGGTTGGCTGCTCACCGACAGGGAGAACGTGGACCTCGACCACGACGCCATCGGGGTCGACGTGGTCCGGTTCGACGACCTTCTTGCGCGGTGCAAGACGCACGGGCATCCTGAGTCGGAGGTGTGTCCCGGGTGCCTGCCCCCGCTGACCGAGGCCGTTGCGCTGTACCGCGACGATTTCATGGCAGGCTTCGGGTTGCGCGACAGCGTGGCCTTCGACGACTGGCAGTTCTACCAGTCCGAGAGCCTGCGACGGGAGCTGGCGGGCGCGCTGGAGAGGCTCGCACGCGGTCGTGGGGCGCTTGCCGATTGGGAGGCGGCCATCGCCCACGCCAGGCGATGGCTGGCCATCGACATCTTGCACGAGCCTGCGCACCGGCTGCTTATGATGCTCTACGCGTGGTCCGACGAGCGCGCCGCCGCCCTGCGCCAGTACAGAGAATGCGTCAGGATTTTGGGCAAGGAGCTAGGCGTCACCCCGCTTGGGGAGACGACCCTGCTCTACAGGGCGATCCAGGAGAACGATCTTCCACCACAACCGACCCTCTCCGAACACGGGCCACCGGTCACCCAGGCGGCTGAAAGCTCTATCACGAGCGCCGCAGATACCCCGACCTCCGTACCGCGCTCGCAGGACAACCCCCTGGTAGGGAGGGACTTCGAGTGGGCGGCGCTGCTCGAAGCGTACGGGTCTATCGGCGAGGGAGGCCACGTCGTCGTCGTCGAAGGTGAGGCCGGCATCGGCAAGACCAGGCTCGTCGAGGAGTTCGTGGCCCACGTCCGCGAGGGAGGCGCGACCACCGTCGTCGCGCGCTGCTACGCGGGCGAGAAGAACCTGGCCTACGGGCCTCTCGTCGAAGGCCTCTCCGCCGCCCTCGTCAGGGAGGGCAGGGATCGCCTGAAAGTCTTGCCTGATACCTCCAGGCAAGAGGCAGCCCGTTTGCTGCCGGAATTATCATCCCCCGACTCGCCCCTGGCCCCGCCGCTCGACACGCCTGGCGCCAGGAGCCGCTTCTTCGGGGAGGTCGTCCGCGTCTTACTCGCGATCCTCGACGGTCCTCCCCCTGGCGTGCTCTTCATCGACGACCTGCACTGGGCCGACGACGCCTCGCTCGGCCTGTTGAACTACCTGATCAGGCGTCTTGACGACAAGCCGCTCTGCGTGCTCCTGACCTGGCGCGCCGAGGAGGTCCCAGAAGGGCATCGTCTGCGAGAATTGCTAGCCGAAACCAGGAGGTCGGGGCTGGCGACGACCCTGACCCTTCAGAGATTGAGTCCAGCCTCAGTCGAGGAGCTGGTCGGGCACGCCGTACCAGGAGCAGGGACGCTTGGCCCACGGCTCACCGACGAGACGGAGGGTCTGCCGCTCTTTCTTACTGAGTATCTGACGGCCGTCGAGAAGGGCGAGCTTGACCTCGGGGACGACACCTGGACCCTGCCTGGAGGGGTGCAGGACCTCCTCAAGACCCGCCTCGGGACGGTCGGCGAGACGGCGGGGCAAGTACTCGCCGCCGCAGCCGCCGTCGGACGGTCGTTCGACTTCGACACGGTCAGGACGGCGAGCGGCAGGGGAGAAGAAGAGACCCTGGACGCCCTCGAAGAGTTGAACTCTCGCGGTCTCATCCGGGAGGTCAGCGCCGTCGGGGGCACCCTATCTTACGACTTCGACCACGACAAGCTCAGGACCCTGGTCTACGAGGAGACCAGCCTGGCCCGCAAGCGGCTGCTGCACCGCCGCACCGCCGCCGCGCTCTCGGGTGGGGCCCGCGGACGCGAAGCAGACTCCCTCGCCAGCCAGATCGCCCGCCACCACAGGCTCGCGGGACAGGACGCCGAGGCCGCGCGGTACTACCTGCTGGCCGGGGACTACGCGCGTAGCCTGCACGCCAACAGCGAGGCCCTCACCCACTACGAGGAGGCGCTCGCGCTCGGGCACCCCGACGACGCCACGCTGCACGAGGCTATAGGAGATCTGCGGACTCGTACCGGCGAGTACGGCGCGGCACTGGCCAGCTACGAGGCCGCAGCCTCCTTGGCAGGAGGCTCCGGCGCCCTGGCCATCCTCGAACACAAAATAGGCAACGTCCACGCCCGCAGGGGGGAGCGGGATCTCGCGCACAGCCATTACGAGTCTGCCCTGGAGGGTCTCGGAGAGCTTGAAAGCGAGGTCGAACTAGCGCGGCTCTACGCCGACTGGAGCCTGCTCGCCCACGGCCAGGACGAGCCCGAGGAAGCGACCGTACTCGCCCGCAGGGCGCTGGAGCTGGCCGAAGGCACGGACGATAAGAGAGCCCTGGCCCAGGCACACAACATGCTTGGCATCCTGGCCGGTAGGGCCGGCGCCCAGAAAGCGGCGCTCCGCCACCTCGGGGAGAGCCTGGACCTCGCCGAGGCTCTAGGGGACTCGGACGTGAAGGTGGCAGCCCTGAACAACCTTGCCCTCGCCCGCGAAAACGGCGGGGAGCCCGAGGAGGCCCTGAGGCTGACCGAGACCGCCCTGAGACTATGCGTGGCCTCGGGGGACAGGCACAGGGAGGCCGCGCTCCACAACAACCTGGCCGACCTGCTCCACGCCACGGGCCGCGAGCAAGAATCGATGGAGCACCTCACCAGGGCCGTTGAACTGTTCGCCGAGATCGGCGAACGAGACGAACTGCAGCCCGAGGTCTGGAAGCTCGTGGAGTGGTAAAAGGCGGTCAGCTATCAGCTCTTGGTTCTTGGCTGATTGCTCATGGCTGAAGACGCGAAAGCCTTCTTCTTGGCGGCGTTGATCTCGTCCCAGGGAATACGGGGACGCGCGAGCCCGCGCTTTTCCAGATAGCGTCTGGCGTTACGTCGCGATCGGGTAAAGAAACGTATCATGGCGGGGAGTCCTCCGATGCCGGGTCCGGGAATGAACTGGTTGGGCTGGAAACTCCATCCTCCGGCGTCCTTTTCCAGGACGCCGCGAACGAGAAAACTCTTGAGGTTCCACAGGTTCTCGTCGTGCCTGTGGCAGAGAAGGCTCGCGGGGCCCGGTCGGAGGAACGTGTTTGGGGGTAGCCAGACCCTCAGCACCTCGTCGCCCGACGCATCCGGGTAGGGCCGGCAGCGTACGCTGAACGGGTAGCCCGCCTCGTTGAGGCCCGACAGGACGGCGCTCTCGAACTGGTAGAGGTGCTTTGTGATCTCAGCCCACATCGTCCATCCTCAGCTCGAAGGGCTCCCGCCAGAGATCCGCCCCTGGCCACCACAGGATGCGACGTGGCGTCACGTGGATCATGAGCCGCATGTAGTACCAGTCCATGAGGTAGCGCGTGAGAGGGTTGCTGCCGTACGCGAGGGATGCCGGTTGCCGGCGGAGGACCTTGCGCAACTCGTCCTCGAAGCCAGCGACAGAGGTCTCAATCTCCTCAGGGGCCTCGGCGTCACCCTGCACCAGCACCGCAGGCGGGTTCTCGAGGCCGCTCGCCGTTGGGTTAGAGAACATCAGCGAGACGCGCGGGTTGCGGCGGATGTTTAACGCTTTCTGGGCGAGGGCGATGGAAGTCGTTATCTTGAAACGCTTTTCATCGGAGTACCAGAAGGGTAACGTGGGCCAGGTAATCGGGGTCCCGTCCCTGGCCAGCGTGGACATCTCGCACGTTCTGAACTCCTCGAAGACATCCTCTACCTCGGGCTGAAGCTCTGCGACGACGCGTGAGGGTCGTACCACGATCCACTCCTTGTATCTTGCGCAACACGTTCTACTGCCGCAGCAGGAAGAACAGGGCGAGCCCGGTACCAAGGACCAGCACGCCGGTCCGGGATGACGCCCGAGGGGCAAGCGTCTCGGCCTGTTCCTCGGCCGGTTCATCCGGCGCTTCCTCGGGGACGTCCTGCTCGAACCGTTCGACACTCTCCTGATGGGCTTCTCCGTACTCTATGACCCTAGCGGCGTTGGGGGCTGGCCTTCTCGCGTACAGCCCGACCATACCGACGAGGAGCAGCGTGAGCGCGGCGAGGATCAAACCCGACCCGACGGCGTCGAAGCCCGTGGGAGAAGCCGTACTCAGGTAAGGTATGGTGATGGGCAACCCCGAGAGGTCAGAAAGCACCATGAACACGCCTCCCGCTATCGCCGCGGGCCCAACCCACCGCATAAGTCCCGAGATCTTCATTCGCCTCTCCTCTCTTTTGGAAGTCTTCATGCCCCCAATCTAGCCGACCAGCGTTACGGGTCCGTTACGAGAAGCGTTACGAAGATACGTTTTCGAAGAATCTCGTTATTTTTCAGCACGCTCAGGCTTCGCAGCTGTGCTGACATGGACCTCAGTCCATGTCGTTATGTTCCCACTCTGTTGCGCCGCGTCGTCCTGACGCGCGCCACCTGGGCGAGACAGGCACCAGGCCGAGCTCGCGGACGAGTTGCCTGGCGGCGAGCCCCACTATCGCCGTAAAGGTAGGGTAGG
>JBBPYN010000043.1:0-38656 GCA_038199875.1 Rubrobacterales bacterium | reverse complement strand
CTCCGAGCGCCTCAGGCAGGCAGCAGACAGGCTGGAGAGCCCGACGGCCCTACAGCTGAGGCTGTTTCAGACGATGGGCGAGATAGCGGTCAACCAGAACTCAACGATCATCCTGCCCGTGCCAATAGACCTGATCAGACCCTTCATGGAGGCCACTGACGGTTCTAACGGTGCCTCCCGTCCCCCGCGGCGCGAGGAAGAGGAGGCCGAACGACTGTACGAGGAGGCCGTCGGGGAGGTCACACGCGAAGCGTCGTCAGACACAGATACCCTCGACGGCGAAGGAATTCCCAGCGAGGCGCGACGCGGGGGAGAACGCACCTAAAGCAATCCGCGATGTTATCGATACCTACCACGAATCGCGCGAGAAGAGAGCTGACAAGGCGCCGCAGGCGCCGTGCTGACAAGTGGAAGCCGAAGGCTGGAACGTGCTGACAAGCGGAGGCCGCTAGGCCTGAGCGTGCTGACAATGGCGGGTTAGCCACGTATACATCTGGGTAAGAAGATCCGCGAAGTTGCAAAGGTTCGCTTCCGGCAAGCTATCTCGTCGGTTTGCGTGAGGGGAGCCGTATGACCGAGAGGTCCGATGGAGCGTGAGACAGCCAAGGCTACGGAGGCGGACAGCGGGTTTCGGGACCCGATCTCGCTGACCCTCCCGAGCAGCCCCGAATACGTACTGCTCGCCCGGCTGGTGATGGGCCAGGCCGGACGGCTAGCGGGGCTCGATCCGGACGAGGTCTACGACCTCAAGCTGGCCGTCACCGAGGCGGTGACCAACGTGATCAGGCACGCTTCGGTGGAGAGCTACGAGATCGAGTACAGGATGTTGCCTTCCGGAGTCGAGGTGAGCGTCACCGACACCGGCGGTGGTTTCAGCGTCGCAGAACTGACGGGCGAGCCGGGCGAGCACGGCGGATTCGGCCTAGCCGTGATCCGGAACCTGGTTGACGAGTTAGTGCTCGACTCGACGAAGGACGGGGGTACACGGCTGAAGATGATCAGGCGCGTCGGCGGATAAGAGCTTCCGTCAATAGGCTGGCTACTTTTCTTACCTGCCGGACCTTCGTGCGATTGGACCGCCTCTTGTCCGAGCGTTGTTACATTCGCTACTCGCCTATTGACGGAGCCTCTAAGCCGGAAGGCCAGAAAAATGATGATCTTACGTCGTTTCTTGGGTAATTCGGTTGAATGTTTGGCCGACGTTAATATACAGTTAACCGTGTAGATAGAGTGGTCGCTTCTGAACTCCGAGAGGGACTAGAGGGTAAACAGTGCAACAGCGTGTCAATCCCGGCAACAAATCGCTCGCCGACTATCGCAGCATAGTACACAGGGAGCTCTACGATGAGATAACAACCCTCGGGGAGCGCTTGAGGGGGAAGCGGGTCCTGCACGTCAGCGCGACGAGCTTCGGCGGCGGGGTCGCGGAGATCCTGTACACGCTCGTGCCGCTAATGCGGGACGTCGGGCTCGAGACCGAGTGGGACATCATGTTCGGATCTGAGCCCTTCTTCAACGTCACCAAGAGCTTCCACAACGCCCTGCAGGGTGCCGACTACGAGCTCACCGTAGAGGACAGGGCGATCTACGAGGAGTACAACCGCATGTCGGCCGAGGCCCTCCAGAAGGCCGGTGAGGACTGGGACATCATGTTCGTCCACGATCCGCAGCCGGCCCTGCTCAAGTACTTCTCGGGCGGCCTCTCGCCCGAGACCAGGTGGATCTGGCGTTGCCACCCTGACCTCTCGACCCCGAACCGGGAGGTACTCGACTACCTGGTCCCGCACATAGCGGACTACGACGCGCAGATCTACACCATGCAGGAGTACACCCCGCCCGACGTACACCTGCCCGGGCTCACCCTGATCCCACCCGCCATAGACCCGCTCTCGCCCAAGAACATGGCCCTCGGCGCGGACGACGCCCGCTACATCGTGAGCCAGTTCGGCGTTGATGTGGAGAGGCCTTTCATGGTGCAGGTCTCGCGCTTCGACCCCTGGAAGGACCCTCTTGGCGTCATAGACGCCTACAGGCTTGTAAAGGAGGAGGTTCCCGAGGTCCAGCTCGTCCTGATCGGCTCGATGGCCCACGACGACCCCGAGGGTTGGGACTACTGGTACAAGACGGTCAACTACGCCGATGGGGACCGCGACATCTTCCTGTTCTCCAACCTCACCAACGTGGGGGCCATCGAGGTCAACGCCTTCCAGTCCATAGCCGACGTGGTGATCCAGAAGTCAATCCGCGAGGGTTTCGGGCTGGTCGTGACCGAGGCGCTGTGGAAGGCGAGGCCCCTGGTGGCGAGCAGGGTCGGCGGCATCCCGATGCAGGTCGATGCCGGGGGCGGCATCCTTGTGGATACGATTCCCGAGGTGGCCTCCGCCTGCGCGAAGCTCCTGAAAGACAGCGAGTTCGCCCGTGAAATGGGCCGTCACGGGAAGGAACACGTAAGGACGCACTACCTCACGCCACGGCTCCTCCGCGACGACCTCCTTCTTTTCGCTAAACTGCTTGGGGTATAGCGGAACGGGCAACACATGAGAGGGGGCAACTTGGCGCAAGGCGAAGGCGGGGGGACCATCGTGGTCTCGAACAGGGGGCCCGTGAGCTTCTCTCGCGGCGAGTCGGGCGAGCGTGAGTACTCCAGGGGCGCTGGGGGGCTTGTCACCGCCCTGAACGCCGTCCTACGCCGCGTCGATAACGCCGTCTGGATCGCCTCAGCCGAGAGCGAAGAGGACGTCGCTGTCTCCAAAGAACCGGCACCCTACGAGGTCGAAGACCTGCGCGTCAGGCTAGTGGAGCACGACCCCGAATCCTACGACCTGATGTACAACGAGCTCGCCAACCCACTCCTCTGGTTCGTCCAACACGGCCTCTACGACCTGCCCTACTCGCCGAATCTCGGCGACGAAACGAGGAGGGCGTGGGAGGATGGCTACGTCCCCGTCAACCGCAACTTCGCCGACGCCGTCGTCGAGACCGCCGCTGGTGACGACTCGCCAACCGTGCTCCTTCACGACTACCAGCTCTACATGGCCCCGCACTTCGTCCGCGAGCGCCTCGGCGATGACGCCTTTATCTCGCTGTTCGTCCACACTCCATGGCCAGAGCCCGACCTCTGGCGCGTACTGCCCGATTACGTCAGGGAGGGCGTGCTTGAGAGCGTCCTTGCGGCCGACATCGTAGCCTTTCACACCAGCCGCTACGCCCGCGCCTTCGCCGAGACCGCCGCTGACGCGCTCGGCGCAGAGGCCGAGGGCGGTGTGGTCAGGTACAAAGGGCGCGAGGTGTGGGTGCGAGCCTACCCTATATCCATAGATCCAGGGGAGTTCGAGGACCTCGCAGAGAGCGAGGCCGTGCTCGAGCAGGAGGACTTCGTCAAGGGTCTTCCCGGGAAGCTCCTTCTGCGCGTCGACCGCGCGGACCTCTCCAAGAACATAGTCCGCGGCTTTGTGGCCTACGGCCGGATGCTCGAGCGCCACCCCGAGATGAAGGGAGAGGTCACCTTCCTCGCCCAGCTCCAGCCCTCCCGGACAGATATCCCCGAGTACGCCGCCTACATGGAGGCGGTGGGGAGGACGGCCGAGGAGATCAACGAGCACCACGGCACCCCCTCGTGGCGTCCCATCGAGCTCTTCATGGAAGACAATTTCCCCCGCTCCGTCGCCGCATACAAGAACTTCGACGTCCTGCTTGTCAACGCGGTCCGCGACGGCATGAACCTGGTCGCCAAGGAGTCAGCCGTCATCAACGAGAAACACGGCGTCCTCGTCCTCTCCGAGAACGCCGGCGCCCACGAGGAGCTGGGGGAGCACGCGCTCACCGTCAACCCCTACGACGTGGACGGGCAGGCCGACACCATCCACGCCGCGCTCGTCATGCCAGAAGAAGAACGCGTGCGCCGGTCTCAAGCCCTGCGCGACCAGGTCAAGTCAAACACCATAGAGGACTGGGTCGAGGCGCAGATAAGAGATATCGAGGCGTATCGGGAGCAGCATGGGTAAGAGGTAATGCGTATCTTCTTGATCGTCGCGGCCATCCTGGTCGGGCTCGCGAACGCGACCCTGTACAGTTTGATCGGCAACAATACCTTCGACAACCTCTTCGAGTGGCACCGCGACCCCTGGTCCCTCTACGTCCTGTACGCGTTCTCCGCCGTCTTCGTGGGGCTGCTGGTCTCAGGCAGCCTCGTCAGGTTCGCGGAGGAGGTTCTCGACCAGGGCTTCTTCGCGCGTTACGGCCTGCTGGTGATGGCTGTCTGCATCGGGGGGGCCGTGCTTGCCGTCTTCCTGACCGGCGTCACTTTCCTGTTCGACGCCGATGCGGACGCACCAAAGCGGATCTCGGAAACCTCCTACACTCTCGCCCTGGTCGCCGTTCCAGGCGCGATGCTAGGTGCTACAGAAGGCGTAGTCCTCGCCCTACCACTCTCATGGCTGCTCGGCCTGTTCAAGAAGCCAAACGCAGAAACCTGAAAGCGAGCCCGAAGCGTTGCTGACAAGCGAAGCCCGACAGGGCGGAGCGTGCTCTAAATCACATATCGTTCTGGCGGCGGCCCTGGGCACGGGCGCGGATGTCTTCGGTGTCGATTTCCCCGTCGAGGTACTTCCCGATGAAATATCCGATTATGCCGAAGAGCACGACGACGAGTGTCTGCGTGAAGCCGATCAGGTACATCGAGAACAGTACAAGGGCCCCGATCACGGCGCCCCACTGTTTGTTGGTCCAGGTGGCCATCTCTTACCTTCCTTTCGCTAAGAAGCGGATCCTCTTACCGTGACTTCGACGTCCTTTAGAGGCACGCCCTGGTCCCTGAGTACCCTCTGGATGTTCTCCCTGGCGCGCGCGGCGAGCTCGGTGTAGTTATCGGAGTGGGGGACCTGTATCCCCGTGAACACGACGTAGGAGTCCTTGTCGGAGGCGAGCGAAGCGGATGGGGATTCGGCGCCCACCTCCCTGGCTGCGCTCTCGGCGAGGGTCTTCACGGCGTTTGCCGTTATGATGGTCTCCCTGCCTGGCGTGTCGTCCATCACGGTGCTCCTCGAAACCCTCGGCCCGAAGGTTAGCTCCCTGAGCAGCAGGAGCAGCGCGACGAGCGCGAGGAGCGCGCCTGCGATCGCGATAATCGTTCGCGTTCCCGTGGTTAGGTCAGAGGCTGATAACCCGCCGATGGCCTGAGCAGCGCCCCTGTACCCGGTGTATTGATCCAAGAGGTCGGCGGGGATGCCCCCGAAAAACACGAGCAGCACCACGACGGGGACGGCGAACAGCAGCAGGGCAAGTATGAGAAGGATGAGACGGTTGAAGGCGTTCACTGTACCCTCGCCTTCGTCTGCCTGGGGTCAGCCTCGACGAGCTTGACGTTGAGCTTGCTCACGGGCAGGCCCCTCTCGGTGAGGTGTTCCTGTACCGTGCTGCGCAGGCCCGACTTGATGGTCCCGAGGTCCCCGCCCCGCCTCACCCTGGCTTCCAGGTCTACCTGTGCCCCGGGGCTTCGCCTGGCCTTCACGCCGACCGAGGAGCCGAGGACGTCAGTGACTTGCTCGGCGACCGTCGAGATCTCCTCTTCGACCACGCCGCGGGTGACGTATGTGCCGCTTCCCATGCGCACGCGCCTGGGGGCGGTTGGCCTCAGCTCGGCGATGAACCAGAGCAGGCCGAGTGCCGCAAGGAGGACCAGAATGGTGATCGTCACGACCGAGAGGGTGCCTTTCTCCACGCTCGTGATGAAGTCCTTGAGACCGCTGGCGAAATCTGAGATGGGCAGCGAGCCCAGCTTGTAGCCGAACAGGTCGAAGGCGTAGACCATCATGTACACGCCAAGTACGAAGAGACCAGCGAAGAGCAGTATCGTCGCTATCCTGTTAAAGACTCTCATCTTCAGCCACCTCGAGATCGTCGACTACCACCCTGGTCTTGCGCCCGCCGGCCTCAGGCGCCACGCGCTCCCTAATGTTCTCGGCTATCTCGGGTATCGGCCTTGTCAACGGATACCTGGCGACGATGTGGATCTCGAGGTCTTCGGGCCCGACCACCACCCCCGAGACCTTCTCGCTGCCCTTGTAGGTCGCGGCCTCGACGTAGCGCCCATGCCCAAGGGAGTGAACCCCTTCGGTCGCGAGGGCCGCCACCGAGGCGGCCCTCGCGAGTTGAATTCCGTCCGCCAAGATAAGCCTAGCTCTCGTCCTCTACTGGACCCGCTGCTGTTCCTGGGCCTCCTGCTGCTCGATCTGGCGCTGGCGCTCCTGCTCGGCCTCCTGCTGCGGGAAGAAGATGTTCGAGACCGTTATGTTGACCTCGGTCACGCGGAGGCCGACCAGGCTCTTCACCCTGTTTGCCACGTTGCGCCGTACGGCCTCGGCGAGCTGGGGTATCGACTTGCCGTACTCGGCCGTCAGCGTCAGGTCGAGGGCGGCCTCTTCCTGGCCTACCTCTACAGAAACCCCCTGGGTCTGGCTACCGCTGCTACCGCCCGTAAGGCTCCCGATGATACCGCTCACGGCCTGGGAGCCGCCGCTGCCCATCCTGATGCCGTCGACTTCCTGGGACGCGATGCCTGCTATCTTCGATACCACGCTGTCCGAGATGCTGGTGGTGCCGCGCTCGGTCTGAAGCGGACTACCTTGCTGGGACCTCTCTTCGCTCATGCTTCTCCTTTCTCCAATGTGCCCGTCTCTCCGTCGTTCTCGCTATACCGCCCGGCGTGTGATCAGCCGGTAGATCGCAAGCAGGATTATCGCGCCGAGGGTCGCTATGAGGATAGACCCGAGGCTTAGCTGCGTTACCCCAGGGCCGCCGAAGAGGCTCTGGACCACGAAACCGCCCACGAACGCCCCGGCTATGCCGATCAAGATCGTGATTATGATTCCCCCCGGGTCGGGCCCCGGCATTACCCACTTGGCCAGCACGCCGGCTATGAGCCCGATCACTATCAACGCCACGATGCCTATGCGCTTTCACCTCCCCTGTATTGCACACTTCTTGCTCCCACCGGACGGCACCCGCATGCGCAATATAACAGATGCCGTACTTCACACTACTATTGCCCGTTTTACCCCCCACCCCCCACGCATAAACACCCCAAAGAAGGTATATTTCCGGGCTTTCTCAGGAGAGCAGACCCTGCAACGCAGGCCATACGAAGGCCAGAGCGAAGAGCACTGCGGCGCCGTAGAGCAGCGGATGGACCTCGCCGGCCCTGCCGCGGGAGAGTTTGATCAGAACGTATGAGATAAAGCCGAACCCTATGCCGTAGGAGATGTTGAAGGTCAACGGCAGCGTCAAAATTGTCAGGAAGGCGGGGATGGCCTCGTCGAAGCTCTCCCATGGGATGAGCCTGACTGAGGTCATCATCAGGAACCCGACGATTATCAGGGCTGGTGCCGTCACGGGCGAGACGAAGAGTGGCTCGCCTCCTCCCGCCGGATTCGGTATCGGGAGCGAGCCACCGAAGACCGAGATGAGGGGCGAGAAAGGAAGGGCGAGCAAGAAGAGAAGCCCGACGATAACGCTTGTCATGCCCGTCCTTCCTCCCTCAGCGACCCCTGCCCCGCTCTCTATGTAGCTGGTGACCGAGCTCGCGCCCATGCCGCCGCCGAAGACCGCCGCCAGCGCGTCGACAAGCAGGATGCGCCTGGCCTGCGGCACCTTTCCATCCTCGTCGATGAGCTTGCCCTCCTGGGCTACGGCGAACATGGTCCCCATGGTGTCGAAGAAGTCGGTCATGAAGAGGGCGAAGATCACGGGCAGAAGCGAGAGTTGCAACACCCGGGGCACGGCGAGCACCCCGCCCCCTACGGTCGAGGTGTCGAAGGTGAAATCGACTATCCCCCTGGGGGGCGGCACGACCCCGAAGATCATGCCGACGATGCCAGTGAGTAGTATTCCAATGATAATGCCGCCCCTGAGGCCCCGCGCCACGAGCGCCAGCGTAAGTATGAGCCCGAAAGCGGCAAGCAAGACAGGACCCTGCGTGAGGTCGCCCAGAGCCACGTAGGTCTCGGCGTTTGGCACCACGAGCCCGGCGTTCTTGAGGCCGATGAACGCGATGAACAGCCCGATGCCGACGGCGATGGCGAACTTGAGCGAGGCGGGTATGGCGTTGAGCACCGCCTCGCGCAAATTGGTGAGCACGAGCACCGTGACGAGCACGCCCTCCACCACTATCACGGCCATCGCCTGCTGCCAACTGAGCCCCTGGCCCAGAATCAAGGTGAAAGCCACGATAGCGTTCAAGCCTAGCCCAGAGGCGAGGGCCAGCGGAAAATTAGCCACCAGACCCATCGCGATGCAGGACACCGCCGCCGCCACACACGTCGCGAAGAACACGCCTGGCACGGATAGGCCCGTGCCCTCGGTACCAAGGATCGCCGGGTTGACGAAGACTATATAGGCCATCGTCATAAAGGTGGTCAGCCCCGCGACCACCTCAGTCCTGAAGCTCGTCCCCCGCTCGGAGAACCTGAAGAAGGTGCCCAAAGTCTCGATCTCCCTGTTAGCACGGCGCTTCGCGCCTTGTCAGCATGTCAGCAGGTCAACTTCCGTACTTCTCGAAGCTCTTGGTCCGGCTAGCGCGGCCCGGCTGTGCATCGTACAGCATCACCTGACCGGCTGAAATGCTGAAGTGCTTATAGCCCCAGAAGCGGTTTGTTCTTCTTCCAAGCCAGCCAGACTATCGAGAGTAGCCAGAGGACGATTATGGCCGAGTAGGCGGGGAATATTTTGCGCAGGTACTCGGGCGTCTCGCCGGTGTTGACGACGGGTATGGTCTCATCGCGGGGGAGACCGGCTCTCTTGAGTCCTTCCTGGGTGGTGTTGTGGAAGATGACGGTTCCGACGGTCTCAAGCTTGCCTCTCCAGACGCGCTCGCCCGGACTCTGGATGTCTCTGGGGAGGCCCTGGGTGGTCTGGATCAGGAGGTTATCGCCGGTCTCCTTGAGGCGGAAATACAGGTAGGCGGTCTCGTAGCGGGAGACGACCCCTATCTTCGACTCGGGGCCTCCGATCGTACCGTTTCTTAACTCGCCCACCTCGGGCGAGCCGCTCACCTGGACGTAGTCTCCCAGTTCCGTGCCCGCAGGCAGCCTGCCGGCGTTCAACTCGGCGACGCTTAGGACGGTAGGCTTGCCTTCGAGGCCGTAGGAGAAGTTGGCCGCCACCGTCGAGGCTGCGAAGGAGAAAACAATCACCGTAAACAGGCGCGTGAGCAACCAGGGGTTGCGTCTGATCCAGGGCCCGAGCCCCCGCTCTAGGTAGCGATGATCCTCCATTCCGCCGGAGAGAGGCCTCTTGTCCCTGGTATCCACAGGCCCAGTTTACCCGAGTTAGCAACGACGGTTGAGTACGGCTTCACACACGGCGGATTGTGAAAGAGATTCCCGCGGGGTGTGGGGAATACTCTAGTATGCTGGGACTTGACAATGTATGCTGTACAACGGCTGAAAGCGGCGTGTAGGGCAGTCTAGAACCCTCTCTGGAGGTTAGCGTTTTGGGCGAAGGGCGGGAGGTATCTGAGCAGGGCTCCTGGTACACCGTGGTTGGTGTAATAGATGACGGGAGCGGGCTCAACCAGGCCGTCACGGAGATCAGGGAGCTAGGCGTGGACAGGGACGACATGACGGTGGTCCTCAAGCGCGTAGACTCGAGCGAGCCCGAGCCCTTCCCCGACGGCACGCGCTACATCGTTATCCCCGCCGACAGGCGCGGGCTCGAGGTGCCCCTAGGTTTCGCCATAGCCTTCATAGTCTTCGGTACCTTCTTCGCCATCACGACGCCGGCTATAGGGATACCCACGCTCATGGTCTTCGTCTCCCTCGCGGTCATACTCTTTGCCGCCTCGCTAACGAGGGTCGGGGTCACCCCAATACTGATGGAGATGCAGGCACCCCAGGATGAGGCTGATGCTTGGAACGACGCGTTCGAGTTCGGTAAGGTGCTTGTCTTCGCCTCGACGCGCGAGCGCCGGCTGCTGCGGCCCGTGCGCGAAGCCCTGCAGCGCGGCGGCGCGATGTACTACATAGTAGACCAGCGGCTGGAGCCCCGGGCCGTGCACCAGGCCACCCTTCACAGGGCCGGCGGACGTCAGGCGGGGGAGTCGGTTCTGGAGAGAACCGGGGAAGCCTAGATGGGAGTTTGAGCGTGGACGTAGCAGTCACTTCGAGCGTGCACCTCCTGGCCCAGTTGAACCTTTCGGACGCCTTCGCGAACGTGGGCGGCGCCCGCTTTATCACGGGCTTCACGATGCTGGTTCACATGTTCTGGGCCGAGTTGTTCGTTGGGTTCGCCCTCGCGGCGCCCGTGTTGCAGGCATGGGGTGCCCGCACGGGCAGCCCGCGGATGGATAGGCTCGCCCACTCAATGGCCCGCTTCAACGTCCTGACCTTCTCGACGGGCGCGACCTTCGCGGTTCTCTTCGTGGTGCTGCTCGTTGGCCTCTACCCGAGGGTGACTACATCTCTCTTCACCCACTTCTTCTACGCAATAGCCCTCGCCATGCTCTCCATGGGCCTCGCGCTGTGGGGAATGTACTCCTACTACTACAAGTGGGACCGCTACAGCGTGCTAAACAAGAAGCGCCACATCGCGCTCGGGTTCACGATGGGCCTTTTCATCTGGGTCTGGATGGTCATCATGACCGGGATAGACACGTACATGGTGACGGGCGGGCCTGGCACCAGGCCGCTCTCCGCCTCGACCGTAGAGAACTTCGGTACGGCGGTGCGGGGCGTCTTCAACCCCATGTTCACGGAGATGGTCTTACACAGGACCTTCGCCAACCTGTCGTGGCCGGCCTTCGCCGTCGCCGCGTGGGCCTCCTTTATGTACATCCGGTCGAAGACCTCAGAGGACAGGTCTTTCTACGACTGGAGCAGTTCGGTAGGCCTCACCTGGGGCGTCGGGTTCCTGATGCTGCAGCCGCTCGTGGGCTTCACGATAGTCTACGCGCTCAAACTCTCCCAGCCCGCGGACCCGGCGTCCCCTGCCGCAGGCGGCTCTTACGAGCGGCTCACCTCGGGGGGTACGTCGAACCTGCTGCTTATAAACCTCATCCTGGTCGTGGTCTTGATCGTGCTCTCCAACGCGGCCATGTACTTCGGGGCCGAGAGGCATCCCGACAGGGCCGGCCGGGTGCCAATACGGTTCTTCGGTCTCGTTGCCGCGGTGGCCGGCCTGTACGCGGTCTCGCCGCTCGCGGAGTTCCCGTTCCTTTACATGCGCTACATAGCGCTTCTGGTCATGGTACTGGCCACGCTGGGAGCCTTCGTCACGTACCTGCGGGGCAGGCTCCGTTTCAGGTACGGCAGCCCCGGCAGGAGTTACCGGATAGTGTTGATGGCGACGGGGGTTATCGCGGCCGTGATCGCGCTGAATATGGGGCTGATGAAGTCCAACTCGAGGGTACCTTACACGGTATATAATCAGCCCGAGTACACGGTAGAACCGGGTCCCCCGCCGACAGGGTTTGGCAGGTGAGCATCGGGGCTCTAGAAGGGGCGAAGCGTGGCTGAGCTACAGAAAGATCCCATGACCCGGAGCGACTTCCTCGGCTTTGGCGTGATGGGAGCGATAATGGGGGCCTTGCTGACGATACCGCCTGTCGCGTTCGTCCTCAGCCCCATCATCAAGACGGACGTGCTCGGCGATTCCGACGTGGGTACTGGCTGGGAGGAGGTCGCCTCCGTCTCCGAGGTCGGCGTGGAGGAGCCCTCGCACTTCAAGGTTAGTTTCCCCATACAACAGACTTACGGGGAGAGGGCCATACAGGATGAGTTCCCCAATTCGGGGAAGTCGACCAAAGAGTTTGCGCTGACGAACGCCATCTGGCTCTCGTGGAAGGCGCCGGTCAAGGAACAGGGCAGGCAGGGGTCGAGCGGCGACATAATCGGGAAGCCTGAGCGCCCTTCTATCCTGGATGAGAAGAGCGAGGGGTTCACGGAGTCCGAGCGCAAGGAGATCATGAGCAGGCTTAACGTCCTCAGCAACTCCTGCGCGCACCTCGGGTGCCCCGTGCGGTGGATGACTGATCAGCAACTCTACCTATGCCCCTGCCACGGCGGGCTCTACGACATCAACGGGGGCTGGGTCGGGGGGCCGCCGCCGCGCGGTATGTACCGCTACATAGACGCCGAGGTCAGGGAGAACGGCAAGCTCTACGTCAAGCACGCGTTCGACATCGAGCCGGGTCTGGACAAACAACAGCCCTACGTAGTCTAGAGAGGGAGCCCCGAGCATGATCGGCAGGATAAGAACCCAGACAACGGAGGCGAGCCAGTTCGTCGTGGACTGGATGGAGCACCGGACGGGGATAGTAACGTTGATGGAGCACCTCCTCTACGAGCCCGTTCCCAAACGGGGTGCCTGGCTCTACACTCTAGGCAGTGCCGTTCTGTTCACGATAACGCTGCAGTTCCTCACGGGGATACTTCTCCTATTCTACTACGTGCCAACCACAGACGACGCCTGGAACTCGGTCAGCTACATCATGAACGACGCCTACTTCGGGCAGGTCATCCGCGGCATCCACTACTGGTCGGCGAACTTCCTGATGGCGTTTATAGGGTTGCACATGGGCCAGGTGTTCTTCTCCGGCGGCTACAAAGCCCCGCGGGAGCTGAACTGGGTGGTAGGCGTGATCCTGCTCCTGCTCGTGATCGGCCTCTCTTTCACCGGGTACCTCCTGAGGTGGGACCAGGACGGTTTCTGGGCCTCCGTGGTGGGAATGAAGATAGGCTCTTACTCGCCTTTCGTTGGCGGGTACGTGATCCACTTCCTTCTGGGGGGTGACGCCGTTGGACCGGCGACGCTCAGTCGCTTTTTCGCCATCCACGTCTGGCTGCTCCCCGCCGCCATAGCGCCGCTGATCGGGGCGCACCTCTACCTGCTCAGGCGCCACGGGGTGTTCGGCAGCGAGTTCGAGTACACGGACAGGCTGGCCAAGCTGCACGAGCGTCAGCGCCTCGAAGATTACGCCCGCTACGAGACGGTCGAGGACGATGGGGAGCCCTACGTGGGCCGCCGCGACCGCGCGGACAGGGAGGGCTATGAAAGAGACGATGAGTAACAGCTTTTACCGAGAGGACCGGCGAACCGCTGGTAAGATGGGCCCACGGACACAATAGAGAAGAGGTGTAGAACGTGTACGCTCCGGCTACTGGCAAGGCCAAACCGGTTGAAGAAGAGGTAATCACCGAGGAGAACGTATTCGAGCGCCCCGACGAGACCATGGGGTTCTTCCCCGGTCAGGTGCTCAAAGACGGCTACGTCAGCACCTTCATCCTCATCGCTTGCGTCGTGCTCTCATACGCAGCCCCCGCGCCGCTCACCGAGCCGGCCAACACGGCGACGGTCACCTACGTGCCGAGGCCCGAGTGGTTCTTCTTCTTCTACGAGCAGATGCTCATGTTCTTCCCAGGCTACGCGCTGATATCCTTCGGGGCCGTCGTGGTGCCGACTATCTTCATCGGGCTCCTCTTCGCCGTCCCGTGGCTCGACCGGAGCCCCCAGCACTACAACGCCGTAAGCAGGCCATTCGCCTCGGTCATAGGCATCCTCGTGGTCGTTGTCGTGGTCCTCAACATGCTTCTGGCACTCAGCAGGATCATGAACTTTCCGACGGGCTAGAAGGAGTAGAGGATGCCCATAGGTAACCTTGACGTTCCGGTAATCGGCAAGAACGTCGTTATCGCCGTTCTGGTCCAGTCGCACATCCTCTTTGCGGCCTTCATTATCGGGGCTGTCCTTATAGCGGCCACCAGTGAGTATTTGGGTATGGTGACCAAGCAGACCAACTACGAGCGCTTCGCGAGGAACCTGGCGCGCTTCGTGGTCCTCTTGTTCGCCTCAGGCGCAGTCCTGGCGATCACGTTCGTGCTCGCTTTGGTCACGCTCTTCCCCGTCTTCTTCTCCATCCTGCAGAACGTCTTCTTCTGGGTGTTCCTGGTCGAGGCCTTCATGTTCCTGGGCCAGATCATCATCGTCTACGCCTGGTACAACGTGTGGGACAAGCTCGCCTACCGCAAGAGCCTGCACGTCGTCTTCGGCTTCATCGCTGGCTTCTTCGGGCTGATGGCGATGACCATGATCGACTCGGTCGCCTCCTTCATGCTAACGCCGGCCGAGGTCGAGTCCCAGGCAGACCTGGTGGCCCTGAGCTTCCTCAACCAGACGATGGTGCCGCTCAACATGCACCGCTTTATAGGGAACTTCTCCTACGCAGGGTTCCTGATCGCCGGCTGGGCCGGCTGGCGTTACCTGAGGACCACGCGGGAGGACGACAGGGAGTACTACGACTGGATGGGGCACTTCGGCCTTCTCTGGGGCTTCGGGTTCTTGATCATGCAGCCGGTTATCGGTTACGGTTACCTGAAGGGCATACGCGAGAGCTCGCCCGACTCCTTCAACACCATCATGCTCGGCGACAAGTCCTGGGTCTTCAATCTGCTAGTGCTCTGGATAGCTGTACTCAGCATCGCCTCGACGGCATACTTCGTCCACAAATTGCGCTTCTCCATAAAACCAACGGAGACGTTGCGCAAGCTCGCCGTCGGCGCCCTCGGCTTTACCGCGCTGTTCACGGTGCTCAACGTAATCCCCTCCAACGCCAACCTGATACCCCAGATCGGGCTCGTCTTCGGCCAGGGTGAGGATACGACCATACCTCTTGGCAGCATGTACCCGTGGAAGTACATAGGCCTGATCGGGCTGATGCTCGTCGGCTTTTTCGTGGTCGCCCTTTACTTAAGGGCCTCGGCGACGGGTTTCCACTGGGGCCGGGCGAGCCGGTGGAGCCAGGTCGCGCTGATGTCGTGCGCCTTCTTCGTGATACTAACCATGGTGACGATGGGCTACACGCGGGAGACGGCGCGCAGGGTGGACAACGACCCGGGCTACCTCATCCACTGGTGCGTCACGCTCGACCAGCAGATCGTCGGCGAGAAGTGCCCGACCAAACCCCTGAGCGAAGCGGCGGGCCAATGACAGAGCTTGCGCTGCTCCTGCAGGTGGGAAGCACCGGCGACCCGACCGCAATAGGCATCTTCAGGTTCTTCGCTGGTTTCGTTCTCATCGTCACGATCTACACCTCGTTCCTGGGCTTTACATACTGGATCAGCAAGGACGAATAGCACGCTGCGCCCTGTCGGGCTACGCAGCACGCTACGCCCTTCCGGCTTCGCCTCCGCTTTCAGCAAGCCTTCTCCCTCCGGTCGGAGGCTTGTCAGCCAGTCCTCCCGGAGTGCCGCCAGGAGCGTAGAACCCTACCGCCGCTTACGATGGTTCCGCATGCGCAGCAGGGCGAGGCCTGAACGGCAAAAGCTGAAAGCGAGGCCCGAAGGGCCGAAGCGTTGCTGACAAGCGAAGCCCGAAGGCCGGAGCGTGCGGCACAGCCTATTTAGGCTGTGCCGTCGGACGGACGAGGATCTCGTTGACGCTGACGTGAGGGGGCTGCTCGACGGCGTAGAGCACGGCGCTTGCGACGTCTTCTGCTTCGAGTGGGGAGTACTCTCTTTGCGCGTAGTATTCTTCAGCGCTCGGGAACGAGCTGTTGGGGAACTCCGTTCGCACGAGGCCCGGTTCGACCGAGATCACCCTGATTCCCCTGGCGTGTACCTCCATCCTGAGGCCTTCTGCGATGGCGGTCAGGGCGTGTTTGGTCGCCGCGTAGACGGCACCGTCGGCCCTTGGGACGCGCCTGCCGGCGAGGCTGGAGACGAAGATCACGTCGCCCGAGCCGCCCTCGAGCATGTGGCGGGTGGCCGCGCGGGTCGCGTGGAGTACGCCAAGCACGTTGACCTCGAACATCCTGCGCCAGTCCTCGGGGTTCCCCTCTGCGATGGGGCCGTAGAGCCCGAGCCCGGCGTTGGCTACGAGGACGTCCACGGAGCCGAACGTTTCGACCGCACGCGAGACAAGGTGTTCGCAGGCGTCCGGGTCGGTAACGTCGGTAGGGACGGCGAGCGCTCCGTTGCCAAGTTCCGCAGTGAGATCCTTCAGACGGTTCTCGCGCCTGGCGGCGAGCACCACGTTGTATCTCGCCCGCGCGAGCAGGCGGGCAGTGGCCTCCCCGATGCCGCTCGAGGCTCCTGTCACGACCGCCGTCTTGCCGGCCGGGGTCAAGAGTCCGCCTTCAGCGCTTCGAGCTGTTCCAGGCGGATGATGTAGCCGCTTAGGCGCCGCGCGGCTGGGGTGCAGAGGTAGCTTATGAGCTCCGCCGGTTCCTCGGGAGGACGGAGCATCCCGAAGTCCCTGTAGCCTTGGAACATACGGTGGAGTTGCTTGCCGATCAGCTCGAGGCCGAAGCTTCGCGATTCTTCCTGCATCTTCGTATCCACGACACCGGGATAGACGCCCGTCACGGCGATCCCGTAAGGTTCGCCTTCGAGGGCAAGGACGCGGGTCAGCTGGTCCAGGGCCGCCTTCGATGCGCCGTAGGCGGCCATCCCAGCGACGGGGTGCCTGGCGGCGGCGCTCGAGACGTTCACTATGCGTCCCCAGTTCGCTGAGACCATGCCTGGCAGGGCTTCCCTGGCGCACAGGAAGGCCCCTGTCACGTTGACGTCAAAGGCGCGCCGCCACCCTTCCGGCTGCGTGGCCGCGACGGGGAGCGGGACCCCAGGTGTGCCCGCGTTGTTTATCAAGATGGTGACGTCGCCCAGTTCGGCGCGCACCCTCTTGAAACAGGACGAGACCGAGCCCTCATCAGCCACGTCGAGGCTCACGGGGAGGGCGGTGCCGCCACGGGAGGAGATCTCCCGTGCCACGGAGGAGATCTCCTCTTCCGTCCGGGATGCGAGGGCGACGAGGGCGCCTTCGCTGGCAAGGAGTCGGGCCGTCGCAGCCCCGATGCCGCGTCCCGCGCCGGTTACGAGCGCGACGCGCCCGGCGTGCGTCTCTCCCTCCGTCATAGCCTGCAGCCGGCAAAGACGTACGTTCGCGCCACCGCTGATCCCATCTCCCACCCCCGAGCTCGGTATTCACGCCCGTCTAGCTTAACCCAAGCGCCGGCCAGCGGCAGGTGTCGCTGCCGAGTATTGAGCGGGCCAGGTGCGAGGTGAGATAGAATTCCGTCAAAGAGCAAAAGGAGTGCACGCTTGTCAGACATACCCCTTTTCCCGCTGAACGTGGTGCTGATGCCTGGCGCTCCGTTGCCGCTGCATATCTTCGAGGAGCGCTACAAGCAGATGGTCAACGAGTGCCTGGAGCAGGAGGACGAGTTCGGGATGGTCTACGCCGACGAATCGGGGACGCGGCAGGTCGGCTGCACGGCGAAGATCGTTGAGCTCGTCGAGCGCTACGAGGACGGGCGGATGTTGATCCTGGTCGAGGGCTCGCGACGCTTCAAGTTGAACAACGTCCTGACGGGCAAACCCTACTTCGTGGGTGAGATCGAATACTTCCAGGACGAGCCCGAAGAGGAGGTTGGTGAGCTGGCCGAGGAGTGTATAGCCCTGCTCGAGCGGGTCGTCGAAGCCGCGACCGAGGGTTCCGTCGGGATCGAGATAGAGCCACCTTACAGGAACCTCTCGTTCGCGATCGCGGGCCGTGTTGAGTTCGAACCCGATGTCAGGCAGCAGATCCTGGAGCTCACCTCAGAGCAGGAACGCCTGCAGAAGGTCAAGGATCTCCTGGGCGCGGCCGCAGAGAGGCTCGAGCGCGAGCGGCAGACCCGCGAGAAGGCCCAGACCAACGGCCACCTCCGCGGCGACTGGCATCCAGGGAGCTAGGTTTTCTAAAGCTTTCTATCCGCCTGAGGCGGCAGGTTCCGCTCGGCCTCCTGGGGCAGGAGGGATCTGATCCTCTTGAGGTTCGCCTGGTCTACCTTGTAGATCAGGGGTTCCGTAGCCAGGGAATCCTCGCCGGCCGCTGCCTTTATTTGCCCCGTGAGGTTATCCTCGACGAGCCAGGCCATCGAGGGCAGGACGCCGGCCACTATGCGCATCCTGACGCGTCCGTCGGCCTCGTTGCGCTCGACGAGGCGGGGCGGACTCAGGTACAACTCAGAAGCCTCGCCGAGCGCGTTCTCCACCCGCGAGGCGGCCTCTGCGTCAGTGACCTGCACCTCCACGTTGAACCGTTGCTGGCCCGAGATGTAGTTGACGACGCCCTGCATGGTGCCGTTCGGGATGTAGCTTACCTCGCCGGAGAGGGACCGGATCTTGGTCATCCTCAGGCCCAACTCCTCTACGACACCAGAGACGTCCTGCGGCTTTATGAGCACGAAGTCACCCACACTGTACTGTCCCTCGAAGACTATGGAGAAACCGGCGATCACATCGCGCAAAAAGCTCTGCGCCCCGAAGCCGAGAATGGCGGCCAGGATGGTGGTCCCCGCCGCCGCTGGTAGCGGGTTGCGGAAGAAGATGCTCAGTATAAAGAGCACCACGATGATGAAGACGACGTAACGCAGCGCGTTCCGCATAAGCGTGATCGCGGTGTCCTGGCGCTTGATGCGGGCCACGGCCTCCGCATCCAAAAGCGACTCCCTGTTCCTCCTCCGCCACCGCAATACCCGTGGCACGCCGCGGGTCCGGATCCGGAAGAAGAGGATGCCGAGAAAAATAACGAGCACCGACGCGAGGACGTTGCCAATAAAGTCAGCACCAAGGACGTACTCATAAACTTCCCGCAGAAACTCCCTGAGCCCCGTAAAGATAGAGACGGATTGTTCTGTCACGCCGTCGGCGGCGCCAGCGAGCCCGGTCGTCTCCTCCTGAAGCAAGCCGAAAAGCATACAGCCATTAAAGTATTCTCCGCCTCCGGCTGCAAGGCGGAGCCTGTTGCCGCGATTAACAAATGTAGGGGCGGTTCGCGAACGGCCCTATGTGTGCCGCTCCAGGGCGAGCTCTATGAGGCGGTCGAGGAGCTCTTCGTAGGGGAGGCCGCTCGTGGCCCAGAGTTCTGCGTAGACGCTGGTTGGGGTGAAGCCTGGGATGGTGTTGATCTCGTTGAGGAGCAAACGGTCCTTGCCGCGTTCGAGGAAGAAGTCGACGCGCGCCATGCCAGCCGCGTCCGCGGCCTCGAAGGCCGTGCGGGCCACGCGCCTTATCTCCTCCGTGGTCTCGTCAGGGACGGGGGCCGGGGCGACGAGCTCCATCCCACCCTCGACGTACTTCGCCTCGTAGTCGTAGAAGCCGTCCTTCATGATAACGATCTCACCGGGAACGGAGACCTCCGGGTCCTCGTTGCCGAGGACGGAGACTTCGATCTCCCTGGCGTCGATGCCCTCCTCGACGATGATGCGCCTGTCCAGGCGCGCCGCCTCGTCGATGGCATCGCCCAGCTCTTGTTCGTTCTCCACCCTGCCGATGCCGACGCTGGAGCCGAGGTTCGCGGGCTTCACGAAGCACGGGTACCCGAGGAAACCTTCGATCTCCTTCGTCCAACCGTCCCTGTTCTTCTCCCACTGCTTGCGGGTGAAGGCGACCCACGCGACCTGAGGGAGCCCGTGGTGGGCGAAGATCTTCTTCATCGTCGGTTTGTCCATGCTGGCGGCGCTCCCGAGTACCCCGCTACCGACGTAGGGGACGCCGGCGAGCTCGAGCATACCCTGTATGGTGCCGTCCTCGCCGTATGGACCGTGCAATACGGGGAAGACCACGTCAACAGAACCCAATCCCGCTGGGAGCTTCTCCGCCGTCGAGGCCGGTGGGCCCGGGGCGGGGGCGCCGCCATCCGAGCCGTCGGTCAGATAAGCGGCCATCGACTCCAACTCGCGCATGGGTTCGCCGGAGGAGATCCAACGCCCTTCCCTGGTTATACCCACGGGAACGACCTCGTGGCGGCCACTTCTTTCGAGTGCCTCGGTTATGGCGCGTGCCGAGGCCAGGGACACCTCGTGCTCTCCGCTGCGGCCGCCGAAGACCACCATCACCCTCGCCAAAGCGTCGCTCCTCTCCTCTCCATCACGTTCATCCTAGCAGAGGCGCGAAGACGGTTTCTAAGCCTCCCGCGGCGTGAAACCGAGCTCGCCCGAGCGTTCTTTGAGGGCGCCTGCCACGAACTCTATGTGCTCGTTGAGCTCGACGCCGAGCTCCTCGGCGCCGCGCACTATGTCGTCCCTGTTCACGGCCGCCGCGAAGGACTTCTGCTTCATCTTCTTACGGACGCTCTTCGCTTTCATGTTCTCCAGGCCTTCGGGGCGCATCAGGGCGCAGGCGACGATAAAACCAGAGAGCTCGTCCACAGCGTAGAGCGTCTTGGACATGAGGGTGTCACGTGGCACGTCGAGGTAGTCGGCGTGACCCTTTATGGCGTGGAGTACATCCTCAGGATAGCCCCTGCTCTCCAGCTCCCTTACGCCGACCATCGGGTGCTCGTCGGGCGTCGGGTGTTTCTCGTAGTCCATGTCGTGCAGGAGGCCCGTTACGCCCCACTTCTCCTCGTCCTCGTCAAAGCGGCGGGCGTACGCCCGCATCGCTGCCTCGACGGCGAGCATGTGCTTGCGCAGGGAATCGCTCTCCGTCCACTCGCACATCAGTTCCCAGGCTTCGTCTCTGTTCAATGCCTACTCCCCTTCATACGAAATCTTTATGACGCCTCCCGGCGAGTTCGTCTGCTGGACGGATCTGGTGGTTTCGCCGGCGACCAGGACGACCTTGAGGTCGCCCTTGCCCCCGTCCTGTCTTTCGATGCGGCACGAGAGTTGCCTTCCCTTCAGGTCGAACGCGAAGCGCTTGGGGACCTGGCCGCTCAGTACATTCTGCTCTGCTCCCACCGAGCAGAGGCCGGAGAACGTTGTTCTGGGATCTCCTTCGAGCCGGATCACGACCTCGGGCCTACCGCCGGTGTCGTCGCCGAGGGTGACCTCGGGGGGCTGTGAGTCCCCCGTCGTCTCCATTACGGTGGTGGCGAGGGAGGTCGTCTCTTCCGTCATCTTGGTCTTCCCGTTTGGAGGGTCGTTTCGTTCGGATTTCTTGCTATCGTCAGTGCAGGCCCCAACGAAGAGCAGCATCGCGAGCAGCAGCATCGCCGCCGGCAGGATCGCACGACCTCTCTCGGACCCAAAGGAACTCACGGGCGTCCATTCTAACCGACGAGACCTTCGCCTTCTCCCGTTCCATTACCGGATAGCTCCAGTGCCCTCGATAGTATGTTATCGAGCATGTCGGGGGTGAGGACACCGGTGAAGGTGTTCTGTTGCGAGGGGTGATAGCAACCGAGAAGGACGAGTGAGCCTACTCCATGCTCGGCGCCGTGGGCGAACTTCGGCTTCGGGCTCACTTCAAGCAGGCGTAGGGCGGCATCCCAGGCGAAGGCGCCGAGGCAGACAACGACCTTCGCATCGAGCAACTCCAACTCCCTGGCGGCGTAAGGGAGGCAGGCGTCGCGCTCGGAGGGCGTCGGTCTGTTCTGTGGTGGTGCACACCTTACTGCGGCCGAGATCCAGAGCCCAGAGAGCCGCATGCCGTCCTCAGGCCTGCGCGAGACGGGGCTGCTGGCGAAACCCACGCGGTGTAGTGCCGCGAAGAGGAAGTCACCTGAGCGGTCACCGGTAAAGTATCTCCCTGTCCTGTTCGCCCCGTGGGCGGCCGGTGCCAGCCCGAAGACCACGACGCCGGCCTCGGGATCGCCGAAACCTGGAACAGGACGTCCCCAGTAGACCTCATCCCTGAATGAAGCCCTCTTTTCCCTGGCGACCTTCTCGCGCCAGGCGACGAGCCGCGGGCAACGCCTGCAGCCCACGATCTCCCGCTCTAGAGCGGAGAGTCCCTCGCCGCGCAGCGCGCTCAAGCGCCAAAGCGATTGAGCTTGAGGGCGTGGCCCATCAGGTAGCCCATTATTTCCTCGGCCTGGAACACGCCTAGCGAGCCGCCCGCGCACGTTCGCTCGCCGAAGCTGTCTGCGGTAGGGAGGGTGTATGGTGAGGCGAGCAGGAACGGCACACCGTGCCAGGAGTGGCTCTTCATCTTGGCCGGCGTCGCGTGGTCGCCCGTGATGCCGAGTGCGGCGGGGCCGAGATCTAGCAGCGTGGGTATCTGGGCGTCTACCTCTTCGATGACGGAGGCTTTCCTCTCGAAGTCGCCGTCCTCCCCCGCGGCGTCCGTCGGCTTGATGTGCACGAAGAAGAAGTCGTAATCATCCCAGTTCGCCTTCAGCGTCTCGAACTCCCCCGCGATGCCCTCGCCTTCTTCGAGGAGCTGCATACCGGCGAGGCGGGCGAGGCCTTTGTACATCGGGTAGCTCGCGATGGCCGCGGCGTCGAGGTCGTAGGCCTCGTCGAACGAGGGGAGGGCCGGGTGCATCCCGAAGCCGCGCACCAGGACCGTGTTCGCAGGATGCTCCTCGGCGAGGATCTCATTGGCCTGCCCGACGAAGGAGTTGGCGATCTCCGCGCTCTTTCTCGCCTCAGACGAACCATCAGTCGGCTCGACGGAGAGCGGTTCGAGGCCGGTGCGCTGGGGATCGGAGTCGGCCAGGGCGTTGGAGAGCCCCTCGCCCCTGAAGACAGCGACGGCCCTGTACTCCTTCTCGTGCATCACGAAGACCTCGACGCCGTCAAGGTCAAGCTTATCGTTCAGGAGCCCGACGAGCTCCTCGCCCTTCTCCGAGGGGATGCGGCCAGCCCTGCGGTCCGAGATCTTACCCGATTCGTCCCTGGTCGCGAAGTTTACGCGGGCTGCCAGGTCGCTCTCTCCAAGGTCGAAACCGACGCCGAGAGCACTGAGGACGCCGCGTCCGACCTGAAAGCGGAGGGGGTCGTAGCCGAAGAGGCCGAGGTGACCGGGGCCGCTGCCAGGGCTTACACCCGCTGCAACAGGACGCGACAGTCCGAGGTCGGAGCGTGCGGCGAGGTAGTCTAGATTTGGGGTCTCCGCCGCCTCGAGCTCCGTCCGGCCACGTTCCTCCATCGGAAGTCCTCCCAGACCGTCCAGGATGAGCAGGACGATCTTCGTGTCCGTCTTGACGGATAGCTCGCGCATGAGGTTGAGGTCCAAGGTGGGGTCCTTTCTTTTCGGAGGCGCGTCGGAAGTCTAACAAAGAGGGTCTGTATAATCTCCGCCGGGAGCTACCGGAGGGCCGTAGATGAAGATAGAGACCATAGACCTGAATTTCATGGACACGGAGCAGGTGATAGCCTCGTTTCTCCTGCTTGATGATGATGGAAAGTCTGCCGCCCTCGTCGAGACGGGCCCGACGAGCTGCCTCGACCGGCTCATAGCCGGCTTGAAGGAACACGGCGTCTCCCACGAAGACGTGCGGCAGGTCTTCTTGACGCACATACACCTGGACCACGCCGGTGCCTCGGGGCATCTCTCGGAGCTGCTCCCGAACGCGACCTTTTACGTGCACGAGGTCGGCTACCCGCACCTCGTGGACCCTTCCAAGCTCGTAAAGAGCGCGGCCCGCATCTACGGCGAGAGCATGGACGATCTCTGGGGCGAGGCGCGTCCTGTGCCGGAGGACCGGATCGTGATCCTGAAAGAAGGCGATGAGACGGAGGCCGCTAGAGGAATCCTCGTAGCCCACGATACGCCGGGCCACGCCTACCACCACCTCGCCTACCTGGAGCCAGATTCGGGGACGCTCTTCACCGGTGACGTTGCGGGCATCCGGCTGCCCGGCCAGTCCTACGTCCGCCCGCCGACGCCACCGCCGGAGATTGACGTCGAGGCTTGGGTACGGAGCATCAACCACATTAGAGAGATAAACCCCACCAGCCTGTGGCCCACGCACTTCGGGAGCTACGAGGACGTGGAGCGGCACCTCGGCGAGCTCGAACAACGTCTCCAGGACTGGTTGCTCTTCGTCGAAGGGCAGATGGACGACGGCGCAGATCGGGAGGAGATCTCCGAAGTGCTAAAGTCAAAGGGAGACGCCGAGATGCTCGCGGAGGGCGCGGACACCTCGCAATCCGAGCACTACGACCTGGCCGGCAGCTATCCCATGCTCACCGACGGTCTCATGAGGTACGCGACCCGGCGGCGCGAGAAACGCTGACGTAGGGGCTTCCACTACAGTCGGGCCGGGATCGTGACGAAAACAAAGTTCTGACGACACGGAGGCGGAGGGAGTTGACGAGAATAGCGATAGTGGTCCTGGTCGTCGTGCTCGTCCTCGGCGGGCTGTTCTTCTTGCTGCGCCCAGACAACCGTCCGGCGCTCCACAGAACCGGACGTTCGATGTCTCTGTCAAAGGCGGCGAGATGAGCCCGGATGAGATCTCCGTCGACGAAGGCGACACGGTGACGCTGCGCGTCAGCACCGACAAACCGATGGAACTCCACGTGCACGGCTACGACGCGGAACAAGAGGTCGAGCCGGGCCAGGAGGCCAAGCTCCACTTCAAAGCGGACCTCACGGGGCGTTTCGAGATAGAAGACCACGAGTCCGAGAAGGAGATCGGCTTGCTCCAGGTGCGCCCCAGGTAGGGAGGTGACGATGCGCCGCATGTTAATGGCAGCGTCTGTGTTCATCCTTATGCTGGCGTATGCCAGTCCGGCACTGGCCCACGGCTTCGGTCCGACCTACGACATCCCGATCCCGCTCTGGCTCTACCTCTACGGCGCCGCCGCCGCGGTGGTGCTCGCCTTCATCCCGCTGGCATTGTTCTCCCGCAAAGAGCGTGACACGTACCAGTATCCACGCTTCGACCTTTTCGGTATCCCGTGGCTGAGAAAACTCTTGAACTCGCGCCTGCTCATCGGCGGCCTGCGCGTGCTCTCCGTCGTCCTCTTCCTCGTCGTGGTGATAGCCGGCCTGGTCGGTTTGCAGAGCGGCTTCAACTTTGCGCCGACGTTCGTGTGGGTGACGTGGTGGGTGGGCTTCAGCTTCTTTACCGCGCTCGTCGGGAACCTGTGGCCGCTTTTGAATCCCTGGAGCGTCCTCTTCGACTGGGCAGAAGGACTGGCTCGCCGGGTAGGCTTCCGAGACGAGCTGGAGCTCGGCGAGCCCTATCCCGAAGGCTTTGGCATCTGGCCTGCGGTGGGGCTATACCTCGTGTTCGTCTGGACCGAGAACGTCTTCTCGGGGTCGTACGTGCCGCGCAACATCGCGCTTTTCGCCCTCGGTTACACCCTGATCACGCTTTACGGCATGGCCTTCTTCGGCAAAGAAACCTGGCTGCGCCACGGAGAGGCGTTCTCCGTGTTCTTCGGCCTTCTAGGAAGGTTTGCTCCTACGGAGGTGCGGGTGAAGGACCCGGGCGTCTGCCAGGGCTGCGACGGATGTGAGCCGGGACGGTGCGTGAACTGCTACGGGTGCTTCCGGCGTGCCGCGCCCGAGGCGCGCGAATTGAACCTGCGTCCTCCCGCGGTCGGCCTCGGGCTGCCGGAGAGGGCGTTGCCCGGCGGGGCTGCGTTCGTGATCGTGGTGCTCGCGGGCGTGACCTTCGACGGCCTCCTCGAAACCCCGCTGTGGCTCGAGATCCTACGTCTCACCCCCATCACTCAGACGCTTGGCGTGATGCTGCTGCCGTTGTTGTTCTTGGGCATCTACCTCGGCTTCGTGCAGCTCAGCAGAGTTCTCGGCGGGGGAGGGGAGGCGGGGTTCGGGCAGTTCGCGGCCGCTTATGCATTCTCCCTGGTACCGATCGCGATCGCCTACCAGATGGCCCACTACTACACGTATCTGCTCATCCAGGGACAGATGATAATTTCCCTGATCTCCGACCCTTTAGGGTGGGGCTGGAACCTCTTCGGTACCGCGGGTTTCGAGCCTCGCTACGGCATCGTCGGGGCGGGCTTCGTCTGGTACTCGCAGGTCGCCCTGATCGTGATTGGGCACGTCATCGCAGTTTATCTAGCGCACTCGATCTCGCTGCGCCTCCTGCGCGACCCCGGACGCGCCTTCAGGAGCCAGCTCCCGATGCTCGTCTTGATGGTCCTCTACACGATAACGAGCCTCTGGATCCTGGCCCAACCCATCGTTAAATAGGGCGGTACGCTTTCGGGCGGTTCGCGAACCGCCTCTACCCGTTCTTTACTGCTTCGTTGAGGTCCTGCAAGCCTTGCTTGGCGTCGGAGAAGAGCATCATGGTCTTGTCGGTGTCGTAGAAGAGGGGGTTGTCCACACCGGCGAAACCGGGGCTGAGGGAGCGTTTGATGAAGACGACGTGCTCGGCGTTCTCGACCGCGAGCACGGGCATGCCGCTAATTGGACTCTCGACCTCAGGGTCGTTGGCGGAGGGGTTGACCACGTCGTTTGCGCCGACTACGATCGCTGCGTCGGCGTCATCGAACTCGGGGTTTATGCCTTCGAGGTCGTAGAGCTTCTCGTAGGGGATGCCGACCTCGGTCAGGAGCACGTTCATGTGTCCAGGCATACGACCGGCTACAGGGTGGATGCCGAAGAGGACCTCCTTGCCCTCCGACTCGAGCGTCTCCACGAGGTCTCGCATCGCCTGCTGGGCCTGGGCGACGGCGAGGCCATAGCCTGGTACGATCACTACCTTCTCGGCCTCGTCAGCGAGGTACTCGCCGACCTCCGAGGCGCTCGTGTCGTTGACTTCCCTGTCTTCTTGCTGCCCGCTCTGACCGCCTCCCGAGGCGGCGATGCCGGCGAAGATGATCTTGCCCAGTGGACGCCCAAGCGCGCCCGACATGAGCCTGGTGAGGATAGTCCCCGAGGCGCCGACCAGCGTACCGCTGATAATGAGCGCGTAGTTGGAGAGCACGAAGCCAGAGGCAGCCGCCGCGAGGCCGGTGAACGCGTTCAACAGCGAGATCACGATCGGCATATCCGCCCCGCCGATGGGGATCACGAACAGAACGCCGAGCAGCAACGAAGCGCCCAGGATCAGGTACAACGAGACGAGCGGCGAGAGCACGAGCCCGCCCGCGAGGATGTTCGCCGAGAGGAGCAAAATGGCAAGAAAAATGGCGGCGTTCACGACCTGTTGCAACGGGAAAGTCACGGAGCCGGTCAGGGCAAGTTCCTGGAGCTTGGTGAACGCGATGATGCTCCCCGCGAAGCTTACCGTCCCGATAATGACGCTGAGGAGTACTGCGATGGCGGCGACGAGCGTCTCCTGGCCCTGGCCCAGCGCCTCGACCCTGTAGAACTCCGAGACGGCGATGAGCGCCGCCGCCCCGCCACCGACGCCGTTGAACGCCGCGACCATCTGGGGCATAGCCGTCATCTGTACCCGCTGTGCCGCGACCGCCCCGATAACCGCCCCGATTAGCACCCCGACCGAGATCTCACCAACGCCCAATACGTCGTCAATGTCGGCGACGAAGACGGTGGCGATGAGGGCTATGACCATGCCGACCGCCGCGAGCGTGTTACCCGAACGGGCCGTCTCGGGCGTCCTCAAACGGCGGATGCCGTAGATGAACAGCGCGGCAGCCACGAGGTAGGCCAGGAACGGTACGACCTGCAAGGGCTATTCCTTTCTCTTCTTGACCCGCTTCTTCGGCGGGCCGAACATGCCGAGCATCCGGTTCGTAACCCAGAAGCCGCCGACCACGTTCATCGCCCCGAAGATGACGGCTATCATGCCGACCGTCGTCGTAAAACCGTCAGCGGCGGAGGCTAGAGCGATGATCGCGCCCACAAGCACGATCCCGTGTATGGCGTTGGTCGCGCTCATCAAGGGCGTGTGGAGCAGGTTCGGGACGCGTGAGATCAACTCGAACCCGAGGAACGCGGATATGACGAAGATCGCCAACTCGGCGAGGAGTTGGGACGTCATCCGGCCTCCCGGTGCGCTTCCCTGGTCGGCTCGTGCCTTATCTCGCCCCCGTGCGCGATGCAGGTCTCGCCGATGATCTCATCTTCGAAGTCGAGATCCAGGTGCAGGTCTTTCTCGTCTTTGTCCTCCGAGAGGTCTTCGGTGATGTGCCCGATGAGGCTGTACATGTTGCGCGAGTAGAGCTGGCTGGCGTGTATCGGCATCGTGCTCGGCAAGTTCATGGGACCGACGATCCTGACCCCCTCATGCTCGACGGTCTCTCCAGCCTCGGTGAGCTCACAGTTGCCGCCGCTCTCGGCGGCGAGGTCAACGATCACGGACCCCGGTTTCATGCTCTCGACCATGTCCTTGTCGACGAGCTGCGGGGCCTTCATGCCTGGGACGAGCGCGGTCGTGATGACTATATCCATCTCCTCCATGCGCTCCCTGATAAGCTTCTGGTCCTCGTCGAGCTTCTCCTGGGACCACCCTTCGTCTTCCTCCTCGGAGCCTTCCTCTTCCTCTTCTTCGCCCTCGACGATGTACCGGTCCCGCGGCGGTTCGGCGTACGAGTAGAAGCCTAAAGAGGTCATCAGCCTGCGCCACCCGGTGGGCTGGTACTCCTCGAACTGGTCCTCCTCTTCGTCCTCCTTCTCGTCCTCGGAGTCTATAAAGGTGGCACCGAGCGACTGTGCCTGCTCCTTGGTCTCGGGCCTGATGTCGTAGGCGAACACCTCACCCCCGAGGCGATTCATGATGGCCATGGCCTGCAAGCCTGCGACCGCCACCCCGAACACCAGGACGTTCGCCGCTTTCGTCGTGCCAGCGGCGGTGGAGAGCATGGGGACGTACTTGCCGATGGTGTCGGCCGCGATGAGCGCGCACTTGTAGCCGGCGATGGAGCCCATCGAGGATAGGGCGTCCATGGCCTGCGCCGCGCTGGTGCGCGGGACAGCCTCGTTGGAGAAGACCGTCACCCCGGCGTTCGCCAGCTTCTCGACCAGCTCAGGTTCCTGCGGCCCGTTGAGGAAGCAGACCAGGATCTGGTTCTCGCGCAGGAGCCCGATCTCATCTTCGGTCGGGCTTTGCACTTTGATCAGTATGTCGGCCTCGCCGTAGACCTCGTCCGCGCCTTCCACGACCGTGGCCCCGGCATCCTCGTAGTTGGCGTCGAGGTTGTAGTCGCGTCCTGCACCCGTCTCGACAAGGACCTCGAAGCCATCCTTGAGGAGCCTGCCCACGGTCTCGGGCACGAGCCCGACCCGACGTTCGCCCTCCGCTACCTCCCGCACGACTCCAATCTTCACGCGCCGGATTATAGCGTCGGAAGCGAAGTAATGCCTACGGGGCCAACCGTTACCGACAAAATCCCGATTTGTAATCGAATTGTCACCTCTCTGGCTTAAAGTCTCACTATCGACCATAGTAGCTACCCGAGAAAGGGGGTCGACGACGATGAAGAGGATGGTATCTACTAACACGCGCAGGACGCTGGCAGCGTTCGCGGTGATCGTTTTCGTATTCACTGGTCTCGGCCTTCTGGGGTATTCGCTGCTCGGCGGGGGCTCACCGGCTTCGGCCGAGAGCCCACAGCGGGTACACGGTAGGATCTCCGAAGAGCTCGAAGCGAAGTTCCACAGGAGCATCCCAGAGAGGATCGTCGAGACGGTAAGGGGTCCCCAGGCGGTTACGCCCAAGAGCAAAGAGCTTCAGCTCACCATACCGGGGATGAAGCGGGTCGACAACGTACCCGTCTACGATGCCCCCGAGAGCGGATACGACAAGGCCCTCCACGATGGTGTGGTCCACGTGAAGGGTACGGGTCTCCCGTGGCAGAAGGGTGCCAACGTCTACATCGCAGGCCACAGGGTCGGTTATCCGGGGACGAAGAGTAACCTGGTGTTCTGGGACCTCAACACGCTCCAGAAGGGGGATGAGATCTTCCTCACCGACTCAGACGGAACCCGGTACACCTACAAGGTCTTCGAGAAGCGTGTGATCTCACCGGACGACGTCAGCATCCTGCGGCCCACAAAGGGCAAGAACATCGTCAGCTTGCAGACCTGTACGCTCCCCGACTACTCGCACCGCCTAATAGTGCGGGGCGAGCTGGAGAGCAAAGATTAGAGGCCAGCCAGGGGCAAACGGCTTCTTCCAACTCGACCGTTACCGGCGGCAGCCTATTTTGTAACCTGAGTGTTACTTTCGTGGGGTATATCTCCACGGCAGAGACAGACCTGGGAGGAGGCGGAGGGACGTGAAGACCTACAGGACCAGGAGAAGGGGCGGGCCGCTGGGTTACCTCCTGGCCACCGTGCTCCTCCTGTCGGGGCTTGCGCTGGTGGGGTACTCCTTCCTCATAGGCGACCCCTTAGCCAGCGCGGCCGTCTTCGAAGACACCAAGGCTCCTGGCAACTCGACGATGACCCTGACCGTCCCCGAGATGCGGCGGGTCGACCACGTGCCTGTCTACACGGGCGCCGCTGGCGACAAGGGCGCGCTGCACGACGGGCCGCTCCACGTGAGGGGCACGGGTTGGCCGTGGCGAGAGGGTTCCAACGTCTACATCGCGGGCCACCGCATGGGTTTCCCAGGTACCAAGAGCTACCTCGTGTTCTGGGACCTGAACGCGCTGGAGGACGGCGACAAGGTCATACTGACCGACTCGGACGGTACCACCTACACCTACAGCGTGTTCAAGAGCTTCATCGTCAACCCCGACGCCCTCTACGTCACGAAGCCAGTGCCAGGTAAGAGCGTCGTGACCCTGCAGACCTGCACCCTACCGGATTACAACCAGCGCCTCATCGTTCAGGCCGAACTGGTAAACGTCAGCTAGCGCGGTAAGGTCATGCAGGGGCGGTTCGCGAACCGCCCCTGCATGCAACTGGATACGCTGCATTAGGATTTTGTAAGAGAGCGGGGAACCTGTCGCGGTCCAGCTCTCTTACCTGGCTCGTTTGCGGGGTCTTAGCTCGGCGGCGAGGTGTTCGATGGGTTCGCCGTTCTTGAGGTGCTGCTCTACCATCTCGGGCACGTCACTCTCTGTAACGCCGAGGTACCAGGTGCCCCCCGGGTAGACGATGAGGTTAGGGCCATGTTTGCAGAGGCCGAGGCAGTCCACGGAGTCTACGCGAACGTCCTTGTTCATGTCCTTGGCACGCAGTTCGTCCTTGAGCGCGCCGCGGACGGTCCTGGCGCCGCGTTTCTTGCAGTCGCCGCCCTTGCACACGAGCACGTGGGCGTCGTAGTCGCGGACCTTCGCGTCAGGCCTGGCCAGCGTCGCTACGGCGCCGTTCTGCGCCCGCTTCTTCGCCTTCTTTCCCCTCTTCGAGATAGCTCCCTCCGGTCCTGATGCCGGCTCGCGCCGCGCTGATGCTCTGGAGATACAAGACCCTGCCTTTAGGCTTCGAATATATCACCCGGAACGGCGGGACGGTATCATGGGCGGTATGAGGTTTCACGACGTGTTACGGGGGATGATCGAGTGAGCCGACACTCCGTCGTTGACGTTGGTTCCAACACCATCCATCTTCTGGTCGGGGAGGTTGAGGGGGGGGCTGTCCTGCCCGTCACGGGCGAGAAGGTCTCGGCCAGGCTTGGGGCTGGCGTGGAGAAGACGGGCCGCCTCGACGAGGGGCGGCTCACGCTGGCGACGGAGGCGATCACGCTGTTTGCCAGCATCGCCGCCATGAACGGGGCGCCGTCGCCGGAGATACTCGCCACCAGCGCGGTCCGCGACGCCGAGAACGGCGGGGTACTCGTCAGCCGCGTCAGGGAAGCGACGGGTATACAGATGCGCCTGATCTCTGGCGAGAAGGAGGCCGCGCTCGGTTTCAGGGGTGCCCTCTCGGCCGTGCAGGGCGAGGGAAGGGTGCTCGTCGTCGATCTCGGGGGCGGCTCGGCGCAACTCATCCTCGGTGAGGCCTCAGACGGGCCCGAGGAGAGGGTCTCTCTACCGCTTGGTAGCAACCGCACCACGGAGATCTTCGTGCGCCAGGACCCTCCCGCGGACGCGGAGCTTACGGCTTTGCGAGAGCATGCGGGGCGGCTTCTTCCCCGGTGGGACATCGGCGGGGCACGGGTCGTTGCGGTCGGCGGGTCGGCGCGGGCGATACTGAAGATAACCCGCGACAGGCTGACGGTTGATCGTCTGTGGCAATTATCTGATGAGATCCGGGAACATCCATCAGGCGTGCTCGCGCGGGAGCATGGGCTTGCGCCGGAGAGGGCGCGGGTCTTGCCGGCGGCGATCACCACGCTCGCGACGGTGCTCGAGCACTTTGGAAAAGAGGATCTGACGGTGGCGCGTGGGGGGATCAGGGAAGGCACCCTGCTCGCGCTCGACGAAGGGGGAGAGATATGACGGACGTGGCACGCAGGCCCAGCCTCTCCGACCCGTCTCTGTACATAAACAGAGAGCTCTCGTGGCTTGGGTTCAACAACAGGGTCCTCGAGCAGGCACGCGACGGGCGGCACCCGCTCCTGGAGAGGGTGCGGTTCGTGGCCATCTCCGAGACCAACCTGGACGAGTTCTTCATGATCCGGGTCGCCGGGCTGCAGCAGCAAGTGGCCTCGGAGCTGCCGAATCCCGTCCCTGATGGCATGACCCCGGAGGACCAGCTCCTCAGCATCCACGACCATACGGAGGATTTCTTCGAGGAGCGGCGCAGGATACTCAACACGGAGCTCATGCCAGCCCTGGAAGAGGCGGGCGTACGCATGGTGCCCCACGGCAAGGTCCGCGCCGCCGAGCGGCGGGAGCTCAGGGAGAAGTTTGTCAGGGACATACTGCCTATACTGACGCCGCTCGCCATAGACCCGGCCCACCCCTTCCCGCACATCTCCAACCTCTCGCTCAACGTGCTCGTCGTCATAGGAGACGGGGGCAGGCGGGTGATGGCCCGTATAAAGGTGCCGACCACGATAGACCGCTTTATGCGGCTAACCGACGAGGACCGAGGCCCCGGTGAGAGGTCCGAGATGCGCTTCGTCAGGGTCGAGGAGGTCATCTCGGCCAACCTCGATGAGCTCTTTCCAGGCAAGGATGTCGTCGCGAGCTACGTCTTCCAGGTCACCCGCAACGCGGACTTTGTGATCGAAGAAGACGAGGCCTCAGATCTGCTGCAGGCTATAGAGGACGAGCTAGAGAGCCGCTGGTTCGGCCAGAGCGTCAGGCTCGTGGTCTCGGACGAGATGCCGGACGACCTCAGGGACTGGCTCGCCCGCAACCTCAAGCTCGACGAGAACTCCGTCTTCGCCGCCCCACACCCCATAGGGCTAGCCGATCTGGAGGAGCTCACGCACCTCGACCGTCCGGATCTACTCTACCCCCCGATCACCCCTCGGGTGCCACAGGAGATCAGGAGCGCGCGCTCTATCACCCAGGCGATCCGGAACGGAGACTTGCTCCTCTACCATCCCTACGACTCGTTCGCCCCCGTCGTCGACTTCGTCAGGGCCGCGGCCAACGACCCCGAGGTGCTCGCCATAAAACAGACCCTCTACCGCGTTGGCTCGAATTCCCCCATAGTGGAGAAGCTCTCGGAGGCGCGCGACGAGCAGACCCAGGTCGCCGTCCTGGTCGAGCTGAAGGCGCGTTTCGACGAGGAGCCGAACATCACCTGGGCACGCCAGCTCGAGGCGCGGGGCGTCCACGTCGCCTACGGCATCGTCGGCCTCAAGACGCACGCCAAGATCAGCCTCGTCGTCAGGCGCGAGGGGGCTGGCCTCAGGCGCTACGTCCACCTCGGTACGGGGAACTACAATCCCGGAACAGCCCGTATCTACACGGACTTCTCGTACTTCACCGACGACCCCAAGCTCGCCGAGGACGGCTCGGACCTCTTCAACTACCTGACTGGCTACTCCGAGCAGGAGGAGTACCAGGAACTCCTCGTCGCCCCGCTGACCCTGCGCGAGAGCCTGGTGCGTCTGATCGAGGAGCAGACCGAGAAGGCCAGGAGCGGCGAGAGTGCCACCATCACGTGCAAGACCAACTCGCTCACGGACCCCCAGGTCATCGAGCTACTCTACGAGGCCTCCCAGGCCGGGGTGAAGATAGACCTGATCGTGCGCAGCATCTGCTGCCTCAGGCCAGGGGTGGAGGGCGTGAGCGAGAACATCCGCGTCGTCTCGCTGGTCGGACGTTTCCTCGAGCACGCCCGCATCTTCGCCTTCTCTGACGGGGACGACGAGAAGATGTACCTCGGCAGCGCCGACCTCATGCAGCGCAACCTCGACCGGCGCGTCGAGACGGCCTTCCCTCTGCGCGTGAAACACCACCGCGAGAAGGTCCGGCGCCTGCTCGACCTGCAGCTCGCCGACAACGCCAACGGCTGGGAACTGGGCCCCGACGGCACTTTCGAACGCCTGCTCCCGAAAGACGGAGAGGAGCAAGTAGACAGCCAGGCGATACTGCTAGGGGAGGGATTTTGATCACTGGGGGTTCCCGCGTGCGTGCCCGCATTGCCAGCGACCCGCGCCCGTGCTAAATTGCGCCTCCATTTTCAGGGGGACGAAGCCTGGAAAGGCTAACGGAACGGGGCGCGAATGATCACGGGGCATGACGGCACGTCATCGGGTAAGGGGGAGCCTCCTGCCACGGATCACGAGGAGATAGAGTGGCAACTCGACGCCGCCGATCTCGGGCCGGTCGAGGGTTGGCTTGGCCTGCGCCCCTCCGGTCCTTCAGGACTCGTCGTCGACCCCGAGCCCACCGTCGAGATCACAGACGCTTACTACGACACCGAAGACTGGCGTCTCTACAGGGCCGGCTACGCCCTGCGCGTTCGCGAGACGGACGGCGCCTTCGAAGCAACGATGAAGTCCCTCGCGCCGGCCCAGGGCAGGCTCAGGAATCGGCGTGAGATCTCCGAGCCCCTCGAAGACGACAAACCCGCCACACTAAGCGACGCCCGTGGCCCTGTCGGCAAGAGATTACGCCCGATCGTCGGCGATCATAAGTTGCGTCAGCTATTCCGCATTCGGACCCGCCGCAGGAGGTTCGCGCTCCTGCTTGTGGGCTCCAGCGGCGAGGACCAGAACTATGCGCGTGCCGGCGAGGTCTCGCTCGACGCGTCTGAGATACCCGTGGGCGGGGAACTGGTCAGCCTGCGGCGCGTCGAGGTCGAGGCGGAGATCGGCAAGGCACCTGGCCCCGACCTGCACGGCTTCGTGGACGAGATGCAGGCCGCCCTCGACCTGAGCCCGGCCACCCTCTCCAAGTACGAGACGGGACTCTACGCCTGCGGGTTCGATCCGGAAGGGGACACCAGCTTCGGCCCCACGCACGTAGACCCTTCCATGAGCGTGGGCGAGGTCGCCTTCGCCGTGCTGCGCAGGCAGTTCGCCGATCTGCGCAGCCACGAGGCTGGCACGCGGCTCGGCGAAGACCCCGAGGAACTGCACGACATGCGCGTGTCCACACGCCGGATGCGGGCCGCGATCAAGGTCTTCCAGGACGTATTGCCGGAGAGGGCCCGCTGGTTCGGGGAGGAGTTGCGCTGGGTAGCCCAAGCCCTCGGCGAAGCGAGAGACCTGGACGTCCAGATCGAACATTTCAGGGCCGCAAAACGTGAGGCCGATGGGGAGAGTTCCAAATCCCTGGACAAAATTATCCGCATCACGGAGAAGCGGCGGGCTGAGGCGCGCAGGGCCATGCTCGCCGTCCTCGACTCGGAGCGCTACGAGCGTCTGGAGTCTTCTTTCGGCCGGATGCTTCGTCGCGGTCCAGGAAGCGAGCCCTCGCAGACGGACGGCCACGACCCTGCTGGTGCGCCTGTAACGGCCGCGGCGCCAGCCCTGATCTCACACCGTTACCGCAAGTGGAGGAAGGCGGCCAAACGACTCGACGCGGCCTCATCCCCCGAGGCCTTCCATGACGTACGCAAGAAGGGGAAACGACTGCGCTACGCCCTCGAGTTCTTCTCCGAGGTCTACGGCGAGCCGGTACAGAAGCTCGTCGAACCTCTCAAGGCGCTGCAGGACGACCTCGGCGACCACCAGGACGCTGTAGTCGCCGCCGGATACCTGCGGGAGCTCGGCACCACGACAGGCGGGATACGGGTTCCGCGCGGGGTGGCCTTCACGATGGGTATCTACTCCGAACGCTGTGCCCGCGGGGCGAAAGACCTGCGCCGCGCCGTGCCCGGCTCGAAACCCTTCCGTGCCTTGAAGAGGGGCAAGAAATGGAAGAAGTTCGAGAAATTTCTGGAGGACCAGAACGGGGTCTACGTACCGGGCGAGAGCGTTCGGTAGGCCGGCGTGTACCTCTACCTGGTCCGCCACGCTGTCGCCCACAGGCGCGACCCACAACGCTGGCCCGATGACAGCAAGCGTTCGCTCACGCCCGAGGGCGAGGAGGAGTTCAGGGGGGCTGCAATCGGGCTCGGCCGGATCGTCCCAGGGGTAGAGGTCCTCCTGAGCAGCCCCTACGAACGGGCGTGGCGGACGGCTGAGATCCTGACCGAACAGATAGGCTGGCCAGCACCGCAAACTTTCCCGGCCCTTGAGCCTGACGTCCCGCCCGAGAAAGTCGTCCTAGCGCTCCAAACCTACGCCGGAAAGCAGACCATAGCCCTGGCCGGGCACAGACCAGGCCTGCACGAGCTTGCGGTGTACCTGCTAACCGGCGACTCCGGGGGCGCGGATATGAAGATAAAGAAGGGCGGCGTCGTGTGCATCGAGTTCGATGACGCCCCGAAAGCCGGAGCAGGCACGCTGCGCTGGCTGTTTACGCCAAGAGTCCTTCGGACTCTAGCTATTAGCGATTAGCTGTTAGCCAAGAGCTAAGCGCCAAAAGCTAAGAGCTAAAGGCCAAAAGCTCTTCCCAACGGTATTCGTGCCAGAGTCTTCGATTCGGGATACTCCTGCCGGAGGTCGAGCAGGGTCATCTCGACACTGTCTACCTCCATCTCCCCGACGAGCCAGTCCCTGTAGCGCGCTATGGTGGAGATGAGCTCCTCCGGCGCATCCGTACCGTCCGGAGCCTGGAAGTAGGCGATGGTCAGATGCGGCGGGCCGTGGGGCGTCTTCAAGCCGCAACTCACGCTAAGGGCACTGCGCAGCCTGTCGAGCATCCCTCCATCGTGCGCCTCGATGAACGCCGCTCCGGGGAAGGCGTTGAGGTTCGCGAGCGTGACAGGAAAGGCGGGGAAGTCTGAGAGGGCGGCCCTGGCGCGCTCTTCGACCTCTCGGAACCTCTCGCGGGAAATCTCGTTCTCTTTGCCTGGCTCGTCCACGAGGAAGCCGAGAAGGATCAGCGTTATGTGCATGAAGTGGTCGGGGTGTAGCGAGACGAACGGGAAAGGACGCAGCGCCTCCCTCAGGGGTTCGAGACGCTCGTGGAACTGCGACGCCTGCGCCGACACTACGAGGGAAGCCGAGAGCCTGTGTCCCCCCTGCCAGCTGGGGTCCATGTGCCCGCCGAACTCCAGACGGCGCTCTCGGATGAAGCGCGCCCATGCCAGATCATACCCTTCCATCCGCGAACTCTAGCAGAGAGCGGGTGCTACCCGCCTGACAAAAAAATACGTAAGGATGCCCAGACAGACGATGCCCCGTGTTCTTCTCCTGAAACTTGATGCCGCATCAAAATCGTGTCAGGCCTGCTATTCCCCCGAACTCGTCGCGCAGGATGTCGGTGTTCTCGTTTTCGCCTAGCATGAAGTCGAGGCGCGCGCCGCGGGCGGCGGCGAGGTCGATGAGGACGTCCGTCAACGGTCGCACGCGGGTCTTCTGGCCGCAGAAGGGGCATTCTTCAGCGGTGGCGTCCTGTATGGCGAGCTGGTCGTTGTCGCACCAGCGGATCTCGGCCTCCATCTCCCAGAGGGCGGCGAGGTGGTAGACGCGGTTCTCTTCCTGGAGGGCCACGATGGTCTCGTCGGGGCCGCGTACACCACGCTCCCTGATCTCACCGAGCAACTCCTTCTCGCGCTCGTGCTCCGCCTGCTCCCTGAGTGCCTCCAGATTATCGAGGAGCTCGCCCTCGGGCGCCCCGATGTCTACGTGCTCTTCGGCGACTACCCGCTCCTGCAGCTCGTTGGGGAGGGTGCGGCGAAACTCGGTCGTCCTCTCTCTGGGACCGGCGAGGATCAGACGTTGCACCCCCTCCTGGAAGGTGATGTCCCTGGTACGTTCCCCCAACTCCTTGTAGAAGCTATGGATGTTGGACTCGTGCTTGCGGCCGGCCGGGTCCAGGTCCGTCGAGCCGCCGCCCCTGGGATAAGGCTCGCTTGGATGGATGTCGACCTCCCTGAAGCCGTTGGCCTTCACGACCTCTTCCCCGTGGGCACTGCTCAGGGGCGAGACCACGAAGTACCTGAACCTCTCGGCGTCGAGTACCGCGGCCCCGTACGGCTCGTATTCGTCCAGGACTAGCGTCAGGGGGGCCACGTAAGGGTCCCCCCAGCGGAACGACTCTGGAACGTCGACCTGCAAACGGTAGACCTCGAAGAGGCCGTCCTCCGCCGTGAAGACGGCAAGCGTCCTGGCCGCGGGATGTGTCTCTTCATCGAGGTAATTCCTGATCCTCTGCTGCAGGTCTTTCGGCACCCCTTCGTCGTTCATGGCGTCGCGCAGTCGGACCAGGTACGTCCTTCCCTGGTTCTCCGGAATTTCGGCGTTCACGCTCAGGTACGCCGAAAGTACCGGACCCCGCCGGTCTGTTACCGAGGTTATCGCCTGCCTGAGTTCCTGAGCCTGGGCCATGCCTGAAATACCCCTCGCTTGTATCCTGTAAAGAACGGCCCTACTAAGGTCCCCACCCTCCGGATCGCGTAAACACACCATCCGCCCTTGGAGTGTGCCCGCGAAAATCACATCTTCGGCAAGCTCCTCGTCAGAAACCGTTTCCGGACCATCGTCAGGGCCGGGGAACTGCAACTACTCGGCCGAGTTCCTTCGATTAAGAGCTTCCGTCAATAGGGAGTGTGTCGTGGTGTAAAGCGGGCACGGATGCTCCATCATACGGGGAGTCCTCTAAGCTTCCCGAACGGAAGGAGTTCGCCCCGTGCCCGCCCTCGAACCTTACCTCATCGAGCCAATCTGG
>JBBPYN010000042.1:0-6655 GCA_038199875.1 Rubrobacterales bacterium | reverse complement strand
GACGAGCCGGGAGGCGATCTCCAGGTTGGAGTCGCGCAGGGCCTCCTTGAGCGCCTCGTTCTCAGAGGCGAGCCTCAGCACCTTCTTGCGATGGTCCCTCATGGTATTGGCCGCGGCCAACGTCAGGGCGGCACCGGCGAGTAGGACTACCGCCGCGAGCGGCCCGTAAGTGGCCACCGCGAGCGCTGTAGCAAGAGCCGTCGCGACGGCCAGGGCATCCGACGGCAGGGCGGGCACCACGATCTCCCCCACAACCTCGCGCGTCGAGAAACCGTATTTCAGGCGCATGAGCGTCGGGCCGATCACGGCGTCGAGGCCGAAAAAAGCGAGCCCGGCCGCCAGGGTGCCAAGGACAAACGTGGCAGAAAAATGGGGGTTCGCGAGCAAAGTTTCGGGACTGACGAACGAAAAGGCTAGAGAGGCTGCCAAGACCTGCAGTACCAGGACCGCCCCCTGGAATGCCGTCCGAGAAGGATTCCGGTATACCGCCGAAGGTAAGGCGACGAGTAGCGCGCAGGCCGGTCCGCCGAGGACGAGCGCGCACAGAATGGGGACTCCGCCAAACTCGAAAGAGGCACGCCCCAGGCCAAAGCTGACGGGCATCAGTCGCTCCGCGGCGCAAATGACGCCGAGGGCCAGTGCCACGATCAGCACTGTGTAATCTGTGGAGAAGCCGAGGGATAGCTCCCAAGCCGCCAGGGCAACAACAGCGACAGCCACAACACAGCCGATGTACGCCCGCACGGCGGCAGGTCTATTGCGCGTCGCGTCAGCAGCCAACGGCAACTGTCCTCACGGAGATAGCTCTGGTATTAATTCCATTCAGGATATTGTAGAGCAAAGAACATTTAGGGTCCACAAGCGCGCAGGTGCTGGCAGCATCTGCGCGCTACTTGGAAGTAGATCATCGCGGTTGCCTTACTTCATTGCGACGCTGATGATCCAGGATCGTAGGGGTTACCAGCACTTACGCGTCAATTTCAGTTCACCCCCTCACTCGGGCTATTACAACGTCTAGGTGGGTATTTTGCACCATTCGTGGCGCAGAAACAGCGCGGATCGTGAAGAAATCCCCCATCAAGCCTGCAAAAAGCGCATCGCGCCACGGGCGAACGCACATGTCCGTTGCGAAATTGGGCCGTCTCGGCCCCGCGAAGAGGGCGTTTCCGTGTGTCGGATCTGAGGGTGGGGAAGTCTCCTAGCCTCCGCTACACTGCTATGCAAGGATCGTCGTTCTCCCCATCCTCCCCGACGGTCCTTTGTTCGGACCGCGTTTATAATGTCTCCATGCGCGTTTTCTCACTCCTTTTCGCCGCCATCGCGCTGGTGATGTTGGGGGTGTTCGTGATCTACGTGGTCCGCGGTCCTGTCGACCCTGTGATCGCTGGCGGCATCTTCGTCTCTTTCCTGGCCTGCCTGGCACCCGCACTGTTGCTGTTGAAGCCTTTCGAGCCCCCCGAGGAGTTGCAGCGCCGCAGGGAGGAGTTCCGCAGAAAGCGCGAGGAGCGCCGCGATTCTAGCGATGAACCTCGTCGAGGTTCAGGGTCATGAGCAGGGCGTCCTCGTCGCCGTAGTAGCGGGGCCTGCGTCCGGTCGTCCTGAAGCCGAGCGACTCGTAGAGCGCGATGGCCGCCGCGTTGTTCGGGCGCACCTCCAGGTGCACGTGGCCGGCGTTTGGATAGGCGGCTAGCGCCGCGCCGATCAGGGCGCGGGCTTGTCCGCGGCGGCGGTGCTCGGGCATGACGGCGATGGTGGTGATGTGAAGCTCGCCGAGGACGTGGCGGACCCCGATGTGGCCCGAGATCTCACCCCTCTCTTCGACCACCAGGTAGAGGCCGAACGGGCTATCGAGCTCTCCGCGCCAGATCGCCACGCTCCAGGGCCTGGGTAGACACAAAGCGTCTATCCGCATAACACGGGGAAGATCTTCGGCCTCCATCCTGCGCAGGTGCGGTTCAGCCCCGCTCAAGGACGGCTCCACGGGTTGAGGTCACGCCTGACCTCGGCATCCGGCTCGCGGACGTAGATGGGGACGAGATCTTCTGCCCTCACGACGGCGAGGTCGCCCGAGATGACGTGCCCAGCCGCCGTGACCCTGTGGAGCGGGGAACTGTCGGGAGCTATCCGCCCAAGATCGGAGAGGACTTCACGGTAGCGTACGGCACCGTCGCCGACGAGGATCGGGGCTCCTTGTACCGACAGCTCCTCCGGCCTTACGCAGTAGATGCCGGTCGTCGGCCCTGCCCCCGAGTACCTGCGGGCGAAGACCTGCCCCCTCCTTGCGTCGAGCACGGCGAGCACGTCCTCTGAACAAGAAAGCGCGGGGGTTGCGAGCGCGGCGAGCGTCGAGTTCTTCGAGAGGGCGACGCCCGTACCGGCGGAGAGCGCGCGGGCCGTCGCCGCCGCTATGCGGATGCCCGTGAAGGTTCCAGGTCCCACCCCGGCGAGCACGAGTCCTACCGAGCCGAGATCCTCCCCGGCGAGGTCGATAGCATCGTGTATGGCGGAGAGCAGCGTCTCGGAGGCCCCGCGGCCCGTGGTGGAGACTTCGGCGAGCACCTCACGTCCGTCCTCGCGGGAGTTGCCACGGGCTACGGCAACGGTGGTCACGGGGGTCGAGGCGTCGAGGGCCAGGATCAGCACGGCTACAGACGCTCCACGACGGGTCCTTCGAGGCTGACGCTCCGCGTCGTGGGCGTCTCGTGGGAGATGCTAACGAGGGAAGGGTCCTCGATGGTGTCAAGGGCCGGGGCGGCCCACTCGATGAACGTCACGGCTTCGGGTTCCAGGTAATCGTCGAGCTCGAGCACGTCGCGGTCTTCGATACCCTCAAGGCGATAGAGGTCCATGTGGTTGACGATCAGGCGCCGCCCGTCCTTGAGTCCCTCGTAGCCGCGGGCCAACTGGTAGGTCGGGCTCGTTACCCTGTCCTCGACGCCAAGGGAGCGGACGGCGGCCCGCACGAAGGTGGTCTTGCCTGAGCCGACCTCACCGGAGAGCACGACTACGTCGCCGGGCCTGAGTACGAGCGCCACCGTGGATGCCAGATCTTCTAGCGCGGCCTGCTCCAGGCCTTCGAACCTCACGGGGACCCTGGGACTCTACCAGAGCCCCGGCTGGACGGGTTCCCACTCGGCCTCGGGAGAGCGGGTGACGTTCAGGGTCTCGTAGGTGGAGGGCCGCTCGGCCTCTAAGAGTTCGGGCAGGCGGGAGAAGTCGGAGACGAAGAGGTCCCTGTCCGCGGGGGTGTAGAGCGCCTGCTGGAGGGAGAGCGTCGGGAACACGTAGCGGCCGTCCAGCGGGATCGCACGCCCCCTGATGCGCGAGACGGACTCTTTTTTCCCCGTGAGGACCCGGCTCGGCAGGTCCCCAAGGGCCACGACGACCCTAGGGTCAACGGCCGCGAGCTCGGAGACAAGGTAAGGCCGGCAGGAGCTCACCTCGGAAGGCTTTGGCGACCTTGGTGGAGATCCCGGCGGTCGGCACTTGACCAGCGTGGTCAGATAGACCCTCTCGCGCCCGAGGTCCAGGGACTCGAGCAGACGGTCAAGGAGCATCCCCGAAGCTCCCTGGAAGGGTTTGCCCTCCTTGTCCTCGTTGAAGCCTGGGGCCTCGCCGACGATGAACAGTCCGGCGTTCAGCGGCCCCTCGCCGAAGACGACCTGCGTCCTCGAATGGCAAAGCCCGCACTTCGTGCAGCCAAGGGCCTCCTTCTGGGCCTCCGCGAACTCCAAGCGCCTAGTACTCCTCGGTCTCGGGAAGGATGAAGCCAAGCAACAGGTAGACCACGAAAGCCAGCAGGGTACTCGGACCGGGAATTATCACGGCGAGAATTACCGTCACGAGCCTTACTATGTTGGAGCTCCACCCGTAGGTATGGGCCACGCCCCCGCAGACGCCCCTGATCCAACGGTCCCTCTTCGCCCTCTTGATGTCCAAGACCCTACCTCCTCTGACCCAGCCAAGCTCTCGGCGCGATTCTACACGACCTCAGTCAGGGTCTTCTACAACGGGTTGCGGATCGAGGCGCGCCTCCACACCCATCCCACGGGCCTTGAGGAGCCTCTGGTAGCTCGCCGCGTACCCAACGTCGGCCTCTGACGCATACGAACTCTCCCCTTCCAGGGCCGCGTAGTCGGGCTCGGGATGGGGACCGAGCCCGCGGCTGACGCGTAGGAAATGGGTACACAGCTCCTCGTGGCGCTCCAGGTGCTCGGGCTTGAGGCGCGGTCCCTGGGCCGCGAGGCGGTCGGCCAGGCTCAGGACCGCGAGCTCCTCGCCGAAGGGACCTGCGGCGTGGGCGAGCCTCTCAGGCTGGTAGTCGGTGCGGGGGTAGCCCATAAAACCTATCTTCAGGTGCAGCGCGGTGAGGGTCGCCGTCAGGTCCGTCTCCACGGCCGAGAGGCCAAGCCTGCGCCCGATGCGCCTGACCATCGCCGCGCCCAGAGAGTCGTGGGAGACGAAGAGGACCCTTCCTTCCAGCTCCCCGCGGGTCACGGGCTTGGCCACGTCGTGTAGAAGGGCCGCGAGGCGGAGGCCCCGCACGCGGTCCTCCCTTACGCGGGCGCCCACCCTGCCTTCTTCCAGCTCGCGCTCGACGCCGCGGACGACCTCCAGGACGTGATCAAGGGTGTCCAAATGGTGATAAGGGCTGCCTTCAAGTTCGCGGGAGAGTGAGAGCTCGGGGACGGACTCCAGAAGGCCAGCGAGGTCGAGCGGGGGTTCGAGGGCCGCGCCTAGGTCCAAAGGTCTAGCGCCTGCGGCGGGACTTCTTGCGGCTCGTGTTTGGGTTGGGACGTCCCCTGAGCGAAGAGGCTTCGGCTTCCGAATCACCACCTGCCTGGGCCGGCTTTGCCGACTTCTTCTGCTTGCCGGCCTCGGACATTCGCCTGTCCCTGCTACGCTCCACGAGGGCGTAGATGAACGTGAAGATAAAGAAGAATACCGCCGCGTTTATCAGGAGGCTGATGATCTGGGGCCTGGAATCCAGGTTGAAGTTGCTATCCGGGAAGAGCACGCTCAGGAGGTAGAGCAGGCCGAGGTAGATCGCTATGATAACCGCCGACCTGCGGGCGGCTGCCTTCCACTTAAGACCCTCGAACATCCTCGTAACTCCTCTCGACGCGGCGGGGGTTTATCCCCGTGGTGATCTCGTAGTTTATCGTGCCCGCGCGCGAGCCGAGCTCCTCCGCGGAAATACGCTCTTCGCCCTGGGTGCCTAGCAGCACGACCTCGTCCCCCACCTCGACCTCGCCATCGACCCCGAATACGCAGGCGTCCATCGTAACCCTTCCAAGCAGCGGGCGCCTGAGGCCCCGGATCAGGGCCTCAGCCCGCCCGGAGAGGGCCCGCCTGTACCCCTCCGCATACCCGACGGGCACGGTCGCCGCAAACATCGGCGTCTCTGCCTTGAACGTAAGCCCGTAGGACACCCTGTCCCCCTGAGCCAGCCGCCGCACGCCGGCGACGTAGCTCTTGAGGGCCATCGCAGGACGCAGATCCTCAGCAGACGGGTCCCCCTCATCGCCCGCCGGGTGCAACCCGTAGAGCGAGACGCCGGGACGGACGCAATCGTAGTGCGACCGGGGATACCAGAGGGTGGCCGCCGAGTTCGCGGTGTGGACCATGACACCGCTGAAGGGCTGCGCGGCGATGACGGAGTCGAAGCAAGAGATCTGACGCCTCGTCGCCTCCCCATCCGAGTCGGCCGAGGCGAGATGCGTATAGACGCCCGCGAGCTGCGGGCCGAGTATCTTGCGTGCCTCCCCCACCTCAGAAGGCTCGACGCCCCAGCGGTTCATCCCAGTGTTCACCTTCAGGTGGACCTCGAGGTCTGGATGGGCGGCGATGCGCCTCGCGCTCTCGATGGAGTGGGCCGTCACGGCCAGGCGGTGCTCTTCGGCTAGTGGGAGCCTGTCGGGTATGAGGTCGGTAAAGACCAGGATCGGGGCTTCGAGGCCGGCGCGGCGCAGTTCAGCCCCCTCCTCAATGGTGACGACGGCGAGGGCGTCTGCCCTGGCTTCAATACAGGCGCGGGCCACCTCAACGGCGCCGTGGCCGTAGGCATCAGCCTTCACGACGGCCATCAAGAGCGAGTCTTTGGCCCTGCGTTTGAGGGTCTTTACGTTGTGGCGCACGGCGCCAAGGTCGACCTCGGCCCAGGTACGGCCCTTCGTTCGGACTCCGGCTGCCGTGCTACTCACGATCCTTCTTCGTCAACCCACGCGTCTATCTCAAGATTAGCGTACTATTGCCTCTTCCGCGTAGAGGATAGCCTACCCAGGATCTCGCAGAGTTCCAGTTGTTCAGTACACGCTCTCTGGAAGACCATTTTCACGATCCCGCATATACCCGGACCGATGGGACAGTTAGGCTGCGTCTCTCGGGGTTGGTTCGCGAACCGAGGGGCGTAAGTGGGTCTGCGCTGAAACGCATAGGCTGGTATGCTGCCCTACTGAGAACTCGATATCCATCGGGCGGGGGCCAGGAGGAACCTCGTCCCGAACAGCAGGTATTAAGTGGGAGTAGGGAGTCATACCGAATCCGGCTGAAGGGTTCTTGGAACGCATCATGCCGCCTGGGGCCACCAGTGGTAGTTGGTGAGGTCCTTGATGGCCTCGGTTTGGTCGAGCAGTTGCACGCAACGCTCCATCAG
>JBBPYN010000041.1:0-52852 GCA_038199875.1 Rubrobacterales bacterium | reverse complement strand
TGCAACCGCACTGCAACCGCACTGCAACGGGGCAAGTACAGGCCGGGACGCAACGGACGAAAGTCCCCACCATAATTCATGAAAGCTCTGCAAATAGGTAGAATCTATGGACGCATAAGGATGGGCTGGAACGAGCGTGAGCCGACTGAAAATCATGGTGCCCGGTTCGAATCCGGGTCCCGCCACTCCAAAAACCGCTTGTTTGCAGGTAAAACGTTCACGCACTCAAATCGGAGTTATCCTGCCCACCGGGGCATCCACCACAACCAGCTTTTCCAGAGGTGCTAGAAATGACGCTGTGCCTGACACAGTTGACAGATCGCAAAACGGGTCTAAACTGAGGTTGGTTAGCGAAGAGGGGCGATTGTATGGAAGCGACGGTGCGGCTCGATAAGGGGCTTGAGAGCAAGCTGGAGAGGCTGCCCCAGGACGAGAGAGCCCCCAGGCTCGAGCTAATAAGCGGCTTGGCGCACTTTGTGGTGAGCGTGGATTCCAGCGAGAAGCTCGCAAAGCTGGGCGAGGCGCTTGAGAGCCTGCCGAAGGTGGGAGAGGGGGCGTCCAAAGAGGCAGCGCTGGAGGCCGAGCGGATGCGCAACCTGGTCAGGGTGCTTCGGGACCGGGCGCGGCTGAAGGAGGAGTCGTTCAGGAGTGGGGAGGTCGAGGACCTGCTCGTGGTGGGGCGCGAGCGGCTCAGGCAGATGCGCGAGAGGGGTGAGATCCTTGGCGTGGTCAGGGGGGAGAGGCGCCCTACCCTCTACCCGCGCTGGCAGTTCGGGACGGACGGGGAGGTCCTTGTGGGGCTGCAGGAGGTGATCTCGGCCGCTAAAGAGGTAGGGATGGGGCCTGAGGAGCTCCACTTCTTCATGACCGAGCCGGATGAGAGGCTTGGCGGGGCTGTACCGCTCGATCTCTTGAGGCGGGGAGAGGCCAAGGGGGTGGCTGGCCTCCTGCTCTCGGCCGGCCTGGGACCGTTGTAGGGGAGCGTGCCGCCCAAAGCACTCCGCCGTCCCTCGGAACCCCGTGAGGAGCTGACGGAGGTCGTGGACGGACCCCATCTACCGCATTCAGGACGAACGGATCTCCGCCTGGTGGTACCCCGAACCCCGCTACCGTTTCGACACTCCAGGAGAGGGGGCCGCTGTGCTAAAGGCACCGGGAATGGAAGCCGTGAAAGAGACCGCTCGACGCGTCCCGGTTTTGCGTCTACAACGAATCGGCTCGCAACCGGTCTCGTCTGCTACGACGGCGGGTGAGCGCGATAGACTTTGGCCTGAGGTATGGAGTACGACGAGGAAAAAGTCGACGAGATGGTGCTAGCTCTCCTCTACCTGGGAACGTTCCGGGATGGGCCGGTGGTCCGGGCCTGGAAAGGCTTCGATTGGGGCACCATGGACCGGCTCTACGAGAAAGGGTTCATCCACGATCCCAAGAGGAAGGCCCGGTCCGTGATCCTCACGGAAGAAGGCGAGTGGGCCACGAGGGAACTCTTCGAGCGGCACTTCGGGCGCTGACGTGCGAGTCCTGCACGCTCACTGGCGGCCTTCGAGCCCGGGCGGCGGTCTCCTGTTCTGGGCGGAGGTCCAGCCGGACGGGGCCACGGGGCGTTCCTCGCGGAAGCACCCTTTCTGCGCCGATGCCGGCACCTTGCGCCGTTTGCTCGGGGAGAGCGGAGCGAAGGCAGAGACGTTTACCCTGCTCTTGCCCGGCAACTCCAGAAGGCCTTTCCCTTCTCCGCAATTGCCGGGAGCGGACGGGCACAGAAGAGGCAGACGCGCCTTGCGTGCCTGGGAGATCCAGGGCTTACGCCCTGCTCGGGCGGTCGAGGTGTTGGTGAGGTTGCTGGAGCCGGACTCTCTGCCGCCCGACGTCCGGTTGGGTGACTCCCTGCGTTACTGGCAGCGCGCGTCGCAGCTCGCGCTGGAGGCTCTGGCTGGACAGCAGACGATCCCGGGCCTCAAACACCGCGAAGACGGCCTCTACGCCCGCTGGCTCCCGCTCCTCGATAACCAGCGCCTGGAGCGGCTCGCCGGGGCCATGCCACCGGTGTGCCGCGCCGATCCGAAAGAGGCTCCTGCTCCGAGGGCGTTGCTGGAAGACTTTCTGGAAGAGACCTGTGATGCGCTGGTCCGGGAGTGGAGTTCCCCACCGGAGCCTCTCGAAGAGCCTTCCGAGCCGGGCTCTCGTTGGGCGCGGGCGCTCTTCGGGCATCCGGAGCCCGTTCGCCTCTCGGCGGCCCAAAGTGAAGATCTCGAACGCAGCCACCGCCTCTGGCTGCGCAACCTCCGCCTGGCGGGCGACGAGCACTTCCGAGTGGCATTCCGGCTCTCGGCGCCGAACCGGGGGAATCGCTGGTCGCTGGACTTCGCGTTGCAGGCGCGCGATGACCCGAGCCTGCTCGTCCCCGCCGCCGCCGTCTGGCGAGGAGCTGCGAGCGATGTCCGGCGCCTGGTCAACCCCCGTGAGAAGCTCCTCACCGGCCTCGGCTACGCCGCCCGGTTCTTCGGGCCACTCGAACGGGCCCTGCGCCGCGCCGCTCCCGAGAGACTCCGGTTGGACACCGAGGAAGCGTTCGACTTCCTGCGCGGGTGCGCGCCCTTGTTTGAGGAGAGCGGCTTCGGTGTCCTGGTGCCTCCCTGGTGGCGCCGCCCCGAAGCCCGCCTGAGACTGCGCCCTCGCCTCTCGGCAGCCTCCGACACGACGGGCCGGGGCGAGATGAGCCTCGAGAACCTCGTGAACTACCGGTGGGACATCGTCCTCGGGGAGAGGCGTCTCAGCAAAGAGGAGTTTGAAGCCCTCGTCGCGCTCAAGTCCCCGCTAGTGCGACTGCGAGGCGAATGGGTGCGCCTCGACCCCGAACAGGTCGACGCCGCCCTGGAGTTCTTCGCCGAACGCGGCCTCGAGGGTGAGGTCGGCCTGCCCGAAGCCCTGCGCCTGGGGCTCGGAGGAATCGAGGAGATAGAGGGGCTCGAGGTCGAGGAGGCGGACTTCGAGGGATGGCTCGGTGAGTGGCTCGGCCGCCTCAGCGGCGACCGGAAGCTCGAACCTCTGCCCGTCCCTGCAGACCTCCAGGCGGAGCTTAGACCCTACCAGCGGACCGGTTACTCCTGGCTCGGCTTCCTGCGCGAGGCGGGGCTCGGCGCGTGTCTAGCCGACGACATGGGCTTGGGTAAAACCATTGAGACCCTCGCGCTGCTCGCCCACGATAGGGAGCAGGACCGGCTCGATGTTCCGGCTCTAATCGTCTGCCCGACTTCCGTGGTGAGCAACTGGCAAAGGGAGGCTGAGCGGTTCGTTCCGGGGCTGCGGTGCCTGGCGCATCAGGGTCCGAAGCGGTTGCGGGGCGACGAGTTCGTCCGGGAAGTGGAGCGGACGGGCCTCGTCGTCACCAGTTACGCACTCTTGCGGCGGGACGCCCAACTGCTTGGGAGCGTGCGGTGGCACGCCGTCGTTCTGGACGAGGCGCAGAACATAAAGAACCCGCAAGCGAAGCAGAGCCGGCTGGCCTACGAGCTGTCCGCGGGATTCCGGGTGGCGCTCACCGGCACGCCTGTCGAGAACCGTTTGGGGGAGCTGTGGTCCATCATGCGGTTCCTCAACCCGGGTTACCTGGGCTCCCGAAGGGACTTCCGGCGGCGTGTCGCGTTGCCCATCGAGCGTGAGGACGACGAGGAGGCGGCAAGAAGGCTGCGTCGGCTGACTTCTCCGCTTGTGCTGCGGCGGCTCAAGACCGATCCCGCGGTCATCCAGGACCTGCCCGAGAAGTGGGAGAGCAAAGAATACTGCAACCTGAGCGAGGAGCAGGCCAGCCTCTACGAGGTCGTCGTCAGGGAGGCGATGGAGGACCTGCCACAGAGCGAGGGCATAGAGCGCAAGGGGCTCGTTCTGTCTATGCTCACCCGGCTCAAGCAGGTCTGCAACCACCCGGCGCAGTTTTTGCACGAAGGGAGCAAAGCCGACGCCGGGATCGAGCGCAGCGGAAAGCTCCTCCGCTTGTTGGAGTTGCTGGAGGAGACCTTGAGTGTCGGAGACGGGAGCCTCATCTTCACCCAGTACAAGGAGATGGGCTCTCTGCTGGAGGTCATGCTCACCGAGCGTTTCGGGGTCGGCGTGCAGTTCCTCCACGGCGGCACTCCGGTCAGAAAACGCGCCGAAATGGTGAGCCGCTTCCAGGAGGGCGATGGACCTCTGCTCTTCATCCTCTCTCTGAAGGCGGGCGGGACGGGTCTCAACCTCACGCGGGCCAACCACGTGTTCCACTTCGACCGCTGGTGGAACCCCGCTGTGGAGGACCAGGCCACCGACCGCGCCTTCCGCATCGGACAGAGGCGCAACGTTCAGGTCCACAAGTTCGTCTGCGCCGGCACGCTGGAGGAGAATATAGACCGGATGATCGAACAGAAAAAGGCCCTGGCCGAGAGCGTCGTGGGTTCAGGCGAGGGCTGGATCACGGAGTTCTCCGACGATGACTTGCGCGAGATGGTCGCCCTGCGCCGGGAGGCGTACGGATGAGTTACTACGACTGGTATCCTGAGAGCCGGCCCATCCAGACCGACCGGGGACTCAAGGCCCGTAGCCGGCGCGGCGGCTTCGCCAAGAACTGGTGGGCGGAGCGTTGGATCGGAAACCTCGAACAACTCATGGACGCGGGCCGTTTGCGGCGGGGCAGGCGCTACGCCCGCCAGGGACAGGTCCTCTCGCTGGAGGAACGCGCCGGCGGCGTGGTGGCCGAAGTTCAGGGTTCGCGCAGGAAACCTTACCAGGTAAGGATAGACCTCGAACCCCTCGAAGACGCTGGGTGGGAGCGCGTCATCGACGTCCTCGCCGGGCGCGCTCTCTTCGCCGCCCGGCTCCTCTCCGGCGAGATGCCAGAAGACATCGAAGATGCGTTCTCGGCCGCCGGTGCGAGGCTCTTCCCCGAACGCCGGGGCGAGCTTCGAACGGAATGCTCCTGCCCCGACCCCGCGCGGGTCTGCAAACACACTGCCGCCGTCCACTACATCCTCGCCGAACGCTTCGACGAAGACCCCTTCCTGCTCTTCCGGCTGCGCGGCCGCGCGGCCGACGAGGTGCTGCAGGCCCTCCGCGAACGGCGCGGCGAGACCGGAGGACCGAGCCCCGAACCGGCCGCCCCGCCCCTCGAAGAAGAGCTCGACCGTTTCTGGGAGGCGGGACCGGAGCTTGACGCGATCCGGATCTCCATAAAGCCTCCCCCGGTGCCGCTTCCGGCACTGCGCCGCCTCGGCCGGCCCAACTTCGTCACCGAGGACCTCCCGCGCCTGCTGTCCCCCGCCTACGAGGTCATCTCTCGCTCCGCGCTGGAGACCGCCTTGACCGAAGAGGAAGAAGCATGAAGCTCCGCGCGGCCCTGAACTCCTTCATCGTCGAAGACCTCAAGCAACTCGTCAGACTCTGCGGCGGCCCCGGCCCTGACGGCGTCCGCAAGGAACAGCTCGTAGAGTACATGGCCGGCCGCCTTACCAACCCCGTTGCGCTTGCGGAGATATGGCGGCGCCTCGACCCCCTCTCCCAAAAAGCGGTGGCAACCGCTTACCACGCGGGGGGCGAGTTCGCCCCGGAAGCCTTCGTCGCCCAGTACGGTGAGTTGCCCGGCCATCTATCCGGGCTGTCTCTGCCCTCCATGTTCTACGTCTTCAACCGCGAGCTTTCTCCGGTAGAACTCTTCATCCATGGCGGCGAGATTCCCGAAGAGATCATGGACCTACTCGGCCCCTTGGTGCCTCCGCCGGAGAAGTTTCGAGTGGAAGGCCTCGAAAGGACGCCCTACGCGATAGACATCGACGGCGGGCGGGTTACGCTCTTGCGGGCGGACACCGAGCAATCTGGCCTGCACGACCTGCTTGTCTACTTGCGGATGCTGCGCCAGGGAGAGATCAGGACCTCCACCAACTCGCGGCGGTTGACTCAGGCGAGCGTCCGCAAGCTCCTGAACAATCTGCTCGACGGAGACTTCTCCCACGCCGAGGGCGCCAAGCCCTCAGGCGCCATCCGTCCCGCCGGCCTCGCCGCCTTCGCCCGCGAGTCGGGGCTAGCCGGCGCCTTCGACACGCTCACCGAACCCGGCAACGCGCTGCTCAAAGACCATGACCTGGAAGCGTTCCTACACGCCTTCGAGACCTGGACGCATGAGGGGAGCTTCGACGAGCTCGGCCGCATCTCCGCCGTCAAGGGTCAGAAGTCCAAACACGCCCGCCTGACGGCACCCGCCGAGCGGCACGAGGCGATAGTGGAGGCGTTGTCCTGGTGTCCTGCGGGGGTCTGGATCTCCGTCGAGGACTTCCACCGGGCGCTGAAGGTCTGGCGCTTCGATTTCGAGATAGACCTGAGCGGCCACCTCTACATGGGCGATGCTTCTTACCGCTGGTACGACGACGCCACCATAAGAGAGCTGTACACCAACGCCGTACTCTGGGAGTACCTTGGCAGCATCGGCGCTCTAGACCTCCTCTACTTCCCGCCCGAAGTGGCCGACTACGACAGCCTGTACGAGGGGTTGATCTTCTTCCGCATAAACCCTCTCGGCGCCTATCTCTTCGGCCAGGCCGGAGACTACGAGCCTCCTCAACCGCTCGACGACCCGTTCTTCAGCATAGACTCCGAACTCGTCCTCACCCTCGAAGACCCCGCCGCGCTCACCCCCAACCTGCGCCAGGAGCTCGGCCGATTCACCGTCGAGCAGGGTGATCATCGGTACCGGCTCGACACCGGACGGGTGCTGGACGAGATCGAACGCGGCGAAGACCTCCGATACGTAGCCGACTTCCTGGAGCGGCATCACAGGGGCCCGTTGCCCGAACACGTTTCCCACTGGCTCCAGGAACTCGAAGCGAACAGAGGAGCCTTCGAGAGGAAGAGTGACGCCCTGCTCGTCCAGGTGCGCTCCAGAGAACTATTGAAGACGGTCTTCGAAGACCCGACCCTCAAGAGGTCCGCAAGAGTCCTCGAAGGCCGCACCCTGATCGTCCCGTCAAGCAAAGAGAGGTCATTCCGCAACCGCCTCAAAGAACTCGGCTACCTGCTTGACCGGTGATCCAACCCCGCAAACCAACAACCGAATATATCTCCGTAACCAGGAGCTCGACCTTCGCCGTAATTGATGTGCTCTCCTCGGTTCGTTCCCGGTTGCAACGAGTGCTCGGAGGGTCACGGGACGACTCCTCGCCTGTGCGAGGGGCGCTGCTCGGCGCCTCGGAGGCCTCGGGCGACCTCAAAGGTTCGCTGCCCGTCGACTTCGCAGACTCCCTGGCTCTACCGATGCGCAGCAGGAAGGTAGACGGGAACGATGGCCTCGCTGCCGTCGCCGAGAACGAACGCTTCGGAACCTCGTGGCTGACGGCGAGGTCACCTTAGGCGAAGACTTGGAAGGCCAGAACGCGACGAGGTAAGCCACAAGTCCCGATATTGCAGACACGCTCCAAATCAAGAACGCTGCTGGGGCCAGCCGAGTGCCGGAGGACGGTTTGGTGTACGAGGCGTCTACCACAACGTGACCACAACCCCGCGACTATCCACGGCATTCCTCGGCGGTTGGCGGCGAGCTCTGGCGTCCGAACGCCACTAAACCACGGGCCGTGACCACCGAGGGCGGCTAGTCGCGCGAGCCGGGCCTGAAAATCATGGTGTCCCCGGTTCGAATCCGGGTCCCGCCACTTCTAAAAGTCCTGCAAGTCGTAGGTAAAATAAAGGGTCCCGGCGATGCGGCCGGGACCCTTTGTCAAATTCTATCAACGCTTCTCACCTCAAGGCGAACGAAGTTTGCCACGCCATGGTACACGCCAAGTTGGCGGAGACAGGCGCGAACTTGGCCCTCTTGTCGCTCTTGGTCTAAGGTATGAACATGAGTGGCATCCGGATACGTTCGTTATATCGAGATCAAGGGCAAGGGCGGTCACGCGGCAATGCCTCATCAGGCGGTGGACGCCATCACCATCGGCTCGCAGGTTGTGACCAATCTCCAGCACATCGCCTCGCGCAACACCGACCCGATGGACAACCTGGTCATCTCGGTGACGCAGTTCCACGCCGGGACTACGCACAACGTCCTGCCGGAGAAGGCCGAACTGAACGGGACCGTTCGAACCCTCGACCCTGAACTCAGAGACCACGTCCCCGAGCTTATGGAGCGGGTCGTTACGGGGTCGTGGCGCTGCTGCTCAACCTCGTGGTTCTGATCGTGGTCAGCCTCGCCACCGGCGGGTTAGCGGTGCGTGGCGAGGAACAGAGAGCGTGAGGGAGCGCGGCTATGTCTGATGAGCTGTGCTTCGTGCCTGCGGCGGAGCTCGCCGCGAGGATACGATGCCGGGACCTGTCGCCCGTGGAGGTCGTGGAAGCCATCCTCGACCGCATAGAGAGGCGCAACGGCCGCACGAACTCCTACGTCACCGTGATTTCGAAGGAGGCGCGGCGGCGGGCGCAGGAAGCGGAGCGCACTGTTGGCCGCCCAGCCTGCGATCGGACGCAACCTAAGCGCGCGTACCGGCGCCCACGAGCGCCCCGGCATCGGCTCCCTGGTGGGCCAGACGCTGGCGGCCGCCTGCGGCGGCTACTTCGGCGCCGCCTTGGGCGTGGCCGTCCTCGTCCTCTTGGGCGTCTTCATCGACGACACGCTGCAGTGGCTGAACGCGCTCAAAGCACTGCTCCAGCTGGTGATCGGCGCTGCAGCAGCGCTCGGTTTCGCCCTTCTGACGCCCGTGGCCTGGGGCGCCGTGGTCATCGTGGGTCCTGCATCGCTCGCGGGAGGTCTGGTCGGGGCGCGTCTCGCCAGGCGTGTGAGCGATCCGGTGCTGCGTGGTGGGATCGTAGCCTACGGGGTCGCCGCCTCCGTCTGGCTGTTCCTGCGCTAGCAGCCTGCACCCGTTACCGCTGGAAGACCAGCTTCTCCTAGTATCGGCGGGACGGTATAAGCGACGCACCCAGTCCCCGGGCAGTACCGCTGGGGGCCACGCATCAGCCTCTCATGCCGATCTTCAGGTCCGACATACCCCGGTGCCGACCACGTCTGCGAGAAGGTCTCGAACAGCACGCTCCTTATGTCTTTCCTACCAGTTCAGTGACCGCGTATAAGCAGACCTTAACAAGCACTTTACCAAGCGCTAACCGACGAACATACGATGCTAACCCTCCCGCGTAACAATCACCCGAGGCGAGAGGTCCCACGACGCGGGGTCGAAGGAAGAAGGGGGCATACGTGCGTAGTTCGAGCGGAGATCAAGACCCGGACGGCTACTCCACAGCCGATGAGGACGGATTTCTCGGGCGCAAGAGATGGGCGATAGCAGAGGGTTACATCCCCGGATGGTCCAACGGCCCGGAGCCGCAGTTCACGAGCCACGAGACGGCCTGCCTCCTGAACACGACCGACGAGGAGGCCCACGTGGAGTTCACCGTCTACTTCGCGGACCGGGAGCCCGCGGGGCCTTACAGGGTCACGGTGCCAGCCAGACGGACGAGACACGTCCGCTTCAACGAGCTTGCCGACCCTGAGCCGATACCGACAGACACGGACTATGCGAGCGTGATCTCCTCTGACGTGCCCATCGTCGTGCAACATACCCGCCTCGACTCGCGCCAGGCCGAAAACGCGCTCCTAAGCACGATTGCGTACGCGAGCAACCAGTAGTAGGGAGGACTTCCGTATGCCCAACACCGCCGAATTCATGCTGGGCCGCCTCAGTGAGTGGGGGATAAAACGCATCTACGGTTATCCTGGAGACGGTATCAACGGGCTCCTCGGAGCCTTCCACCAGGTCGGAGATGAGATCGAGTTTACCCAGACGGCCCACGAGGAGATCGCCTCCTTCGCCGCCTGCGCCCACGCCAAGTTCACCGGCGAGGTCGGGGTGTGCATGGCCACCTCGGGACCTGGCGCCATCCACCTCCTAAACGGCCTCTACGACGCGAAGCTCGACCACCAGCCCGTGGTCGCGATCATCGGCCAGCAGAAGAGGATGGGTCTCGGCGGTCACTTCCAGCAGGAGGTTGACCTCGTAAGCCTCTACAAGGACGTGGCGAGCGAATACGTGCACGTCCTTATGGTCCCCGCCCAGGCGGCCCACCTCGTGGACCGCGCCGTTCGAATTGCCAAGGCCACTCGCTCCGTTACCGCGATCATCGTCCCAGACGACGTGGCAGAGATGGACCACGAGGACCCGCCCCGCGCCCACGGTGCGACCTTCTCTGGCGAGGGCTACCCCAACCAGCCGCGCGTGATACCCCAGGAAGAAGACATCAAGCGCGCCGCCGAAGTCCTGAACGTTGGCGAGAGGGTGGCGATGCTCATCGGGGCGGGCGCCTACGGTGCCGCAGAGGAGGTCAAGGAGGTCGCCGACCTTCTTGGTTGCGGGGTCGCCAAGGCCCTGAACGGCCGGGCCGCCTTGCCAGATGATTTGCCGTACGTCACGGGCTCCATAGGACTTCTTGGGACCAAACCGTCCAACGACATGATCGAGAACTGCGACACGCTGCTTATGGTCGGCTCGAGCTTCCCCTACTCGGAGTGGTTGCCCGAGCCCGGGCAGGCCAGGGGCGTCCAGATCGACATAGACGCAACCATGATCGGCATCCGCTACCCGATGGAAGTCAACCTCATAGGCGATGCCAAAGAGACGCTGCAGGCGCTCATCCCGCACCTCCGGCGCGAGGAGGACCGCTCCTGGCAGGAGGGGATAGAGGAGAACGTCGAGCGCTGGTGGGACATCCTTGGGGAGAGGGCGATGGAGGACGCTGAGCCCCTCAACCCCCAGCGGGTCTTCCACGAGCTCTCATCTCGCTTGCCAGACGGCTGCATCACCACCGGAGATTCCGGTTCTTCCACGGACTGGTGGGCAAGGCACCTCAAGTTGAGGGAAGGCATGAAGGCGGCCCTCTCTGGCAACCTGGCGACCATGTGCCCGGGCGTCCCGTACGCTCTCGCGGCCAAGTTCGCCTATCCCGAGAGGCCGGTGATCGCCTGCGTGGGCGACGGCGCGATGCAGATGATCGGCAACAACGCGCTAATAGACGTGGCCAAGTACTGGGAGCGCTGGGAGGACCCAAGGCTCATAGTTCTTGTCCTCAACAACCAGGACCTCAACCAGGTCACCTGGGAGCAACGCATCCTCGCCGGCGATCCCAAGCTCGACGCCTCCCAGAATATCCCCGACTTCCCCTACGCCCGCTACGCAGAGCTTCTTGGCTTCAAGGGCATTAGGGTCGACGATCCCGAGAATGTGGGGCCGGCGTGGGATGAGGCTCTCGCCTCCGACCGTCCCGTCGTCTACGAGGCCGTAACCGACCCCGAGATACCGCCGCTGCCGCCGCACATCCGCTTCGAGCAGGCCGAGGGCATGGCCTCCGCGCTCGCGAAGGGAGACCCGCACGGGATCAGGATCGCCTGGAACGCGCTGCGGGGCAAACTCGAGGAGTTCAGCACCCGCTCGTGAGCGCCAGAGTAGAGCGAGTAGAGGTCTCGGCCTACACGCTCCCTACCGACTCCCCTGAGTCGGATGGGACCCTCAGGTGGGACTCGACGACGATGGTGGTGGTCGAGTCCACGGGCGGTGGAGAACGCGGCCTCGGCTACACCTACGGCGACGTCGCCGTGGGCACGTTCATCGAGTCAAAGCTGAAGGGCGAGGTCGAGGGCGCGGACGCCATTAGCCCTCCCGCTGCGTGGGCCAAGATGCAGCACGCCATCCGCAACGCCGGGCGGCTCGGCGTCGGCGCGATGGCCGTCTCCGCCGTTGATATCGCGCTGTGGGACCTGAAAGCCAAACTCCTCGGCGTACCGCTCGCCGACGCGCTGCCCCGCTTTCACGCGGCCGTGCCCGTCTACGGCTCTGGCGGGTTTACCTCCTACTCGAACGAGCAACTCGAAAACCAGCTCGGCGGCTGGGCCGAGGAGGGCATCCCACGCGTCAAGATGAAGGTCGGACGCGAGCCAGGCAAAGACTTAGAGAGGGTGCGCGTCGCGCGTGACGCCATCGGCAAAGGCGTGGATCTCCTTGTAGACGCCAACGGCGCCTATACGCGCAAGCAGGCCCTCTACTGGGCCGAAAGGTTCGCCGAAGAGGGGATCACCTACCTCGAGGAGCCCGTCTCCTCGGAGGACCGCGAGGGCTTGCGCCTCCTGCGCAACCGTGGCCCCGGCGGCCTCGCCATCGCCGCGGGCGAGTACGAGTGGACCTTGCCCGAGCTCGCCGACCTCTCTGGCTGCGTGGATATCTTACAGGCGGACGTCACCCGCTGCGGGGGGATCACCAACCTGTTGCGGGTGGACGGGATCTGCAAGGGGCGTCAGATCTCCTTCTCGGCCCACTGCGCCCCCGCCGTCTCTGCTCACGCCTGCTGCGCCCTGGAGTCTCTCCTACACCTCGAATACTTCCACGACCACGTGCGCGTCGAAGGCATGCTCTTCGACGGGGTCCTCGGTCCCCAGGAGGGCTACCTGCGCCCCGACCCCTCACGACCTGGGCTCGGTCTGGAACTCAAGCGCTCGGAAGCCGAACGATACGCCGTCTAGAAAGGACGAGATAGATGACGGATACCATGCGGGACGGACGCTACCGGCTCAACGAACGTCAGCGCACGAACCTCGACACGCTTGCTTTACAGAGCGATCTGCGCGACCGGGTCAAGGGCGAGGTGCGCTTCGACGCCGGTACGCGCGCCATCTACGCCCACGACTCCTCCAACTACAGGCAGGTGCCTTTCGGGGTAGTGATCCCGAAAGACGCCGATGACGTGGTGGCCACGATCGAGGTCTGCCGCAGGCACGGGGCGCCGGTGCTCTCGCGTGGCGCCGGCACGAGCCTCTCGGGGGAGACGATCAACGTCGCCGTCGTCATGGACTTCTCCAAAAGCATGTACGAGATCCTGGAGATAGACCCCGATGGCGGGCCGGACGGCACGGGCACTGCCCGCGTGCAGCCTGGCGTGGTCCACGACCAGCTCACAAAGATTACAGATCCCGAGCACAACCTGACCTTCGGCCCCGATACCTCGACGCACGCGTGGGCGACTTTCGGTGGCATGATCGGCAACAACTCCTGCGGCATCCACTCCGTGATGGCCGGTCGCACCTCGGACAACATCTACGAGCTGGACGTCGTCCTCTACGATGGTACCCGCATGACCGTCGGAGAGACCAGCGACGAAGAGTTGGAGCGAATCATAGAAGAGGGCGGCAGGAAAGGTGAGATCTACGGGAAGCTCCGCGACCTGCGCGACCGCTACGCCGAACTGATCCGGGAGCGCTACCCTCGGATACCGCGACGGGTCTCCGGCTACAACCTGGACGATCTGCTCCCCGAAAAAGGCTTCAACGTCGCCCGGGCCCTGGTCGGAAGCGAGGGGACGCTGGCGACGGTGCTTGAGGCGAAGGTGCGGCTGGTCCACAGCCCGCCAGCCCGCTCCCTGGTAGTGCTCGGTTATCCGACGGTGTACGAGGCCGGGGACCACGTTCCGGAGATCCTGGAGTACGGCCCGATCGGGCTGGAGGGTCTCGACAACCGCCTGATCCAGAACATGCTCACCAAGGGGATGCACGAGGATGAGGTACCGCTCCTGCCCGAAGGCGAGGCCTGGCTCCTGGTCGAGTTCGGCGGCGAGGACAAGGACGAGAGCCACAAGAAGGCCAACGAGCTCATGCAGAAGCTCGAGGAGGACGAGACCACGCCCTCGATGAAGCTCTTCGACGACTCGATCCAGGAGCAGGAGCTGTGGGAGATCCGGGAGTCCGGGCTAGGGGCCACGGCCCACATCCCCGGCGAGACCGAGCACTGGCCCGGCTGGGAGGACGCCGCCGTTCCCCCTGAGAAGGTCGGAAGCTACTTAAGGGACTTCCGCGATCTGATGGACAAACACGGCTACAAGGCCGCCCTGTACGGCCACTTTGGAGACGGTTGCATCCACTGCCGCCTGAACTTCGACCTCAAGAGCGCGGAGGGCCTCGCGAACTGGCGCGCCTTCATGGACGAGGCAGCCGACCTAGTCGTCTCCTACGGTGGATCCCTCTCCGGCGAGCACGGCGACGGCCAGCAGCGGGCCGAGTTACTCCCCAAGATGTACGGCGAGGAGCTCATGGGGGCCTTCCGGGAGTTCAAGAAGATCTGGGACCCCGACTGGAAGATGAACCCAGGCAAGGTCATAGACGCGAACACCATCACGCAAGACTTGAGGCTCGGTACGACCTACAACCCGATGCACCCCGAGACCCACTTCTCCTACCCCGAGGACAACGGCTCCTTCGCCAACGCTGCCCTGCGCTGCGTCGGCGTCGGCCTATGCCGCGACACCGCGAGCGGCACGATGTGTCCGAGCTACATGGTCACGCTCGAGGAGGAGCACTCCACCCGCGGTCGCGCCCGCATCCTGAGCGAGATGATCCGGGGCGAGGGACCCATAGAAGACGGCTTCAAGAGCCAGCAGGTCTTCGACGCCCTCGACCTCTGCCTCTCGTGCAAGGGTTGCAAGGGGGATTGCCCGGTCCATGTGGACATGGCGACCTATAAGGCCGAATTCCTCTCCAGGTTTTACAAAGGTAGACTGAGGCCCCGCTACGCCTACACGATGGGCCTCATAATGCTGCACGCCCGCCTCGCCCAGTACGCGCCCCGCCTTGCCAACTTCGTCACCCACAGCCCCTACCTGAAGGACATCGTCCAGAAGGCCGGCGGTATCACCACCGAACGCGAGATGCCGCCCTTCGCCCACCAGACCTTCAAGGCGTGGTTCGAGGAGCGCGGAGGCGCGAAGAACCCGAACGGCCCACCGGTCGTGCTCTTCCCTGACACCTTCAACAACTTCTTGCACCCCGAGACGGCGAAGGCGGCGGTCGAGGTGCTGGAGGCGGCGGGCTACCAGGTGATCGTGCCCCAAGAGGCCCTGTGCTGCGGACGGCCGCTCTTCGACTACGGGATGCTCGATACGGCGAGGATCTTTTTCGATCGGCTGGTGGAGGGTCTGGCGCCATACGCGCGCGAAGGCATAAAGGTCGTTGGCGTCGAGCCGAGCTGCGCGGCGGCCTTCCGGGATGAGCTACCGAACATGTTCCCGCACGATGAGGACGCCAAGAGGTTGAGTAACAACACGCGCACCCTCGCCGAGTTCCTCGTGGAGGAAGCCGATGACTACGAACCGCCCAGGCTCGAGCGCAAGGCGATCGTGCACCGCCACTGCCACCAGCACGCGACCTTGGGTTTCGAAGCGGAAGAGGAGCTTTACCAGAAGATGGGCCTTGACTACGAGGTTCTGGACTCCGGCTGCTGCGGACTCGCCGGCTCCTGGGGCTTCGAGGAGGACAAGCACGATCTCTCAATGAAGATAGGGGAGCGGGTGCTCCTGCCCGCCGCGCGCGACGCGGGGACGGACACCATCCTCATGACCGATGGTTTCTCCTGCAAGACCCAGGTCGCGCAGGGTACGGAGCGGCGACCGTTGCATACGGCCCAGATCATAAAGATGGCTCTCGATCACGGTGCTGGTGGGACGCCGCGCGGCGAGAACCCGGAGGACTACTACCCTGATGTCGCGTTTGAAGCCCTTAGACCCGACCCCAGGATGGCCGCCCTCGTCGGTGGAGCAATCGTCGCGAGTGCCTTGTTCTGGGGTCTAAAGAGGAGGTTCGCATGAAGTCGAAGCTGATCCGCGAGGAAGGCGGCGAGAAGACCTTCGCGCTCATGTTCGACAATGGGAACGAGGTCGTCTCGGAGATCGTGAGCTTCGCCACCGGCGAGGTAGGGCCCGGCGCCCGGCACGGAAGGCAATAGCATGAGCGCACCCTCCCCGGTCTCCCACGCTGCTCCTTACCAGGGTTATCTTCAGGGACGACCGGAAAGATGTCTTGCGGGTGACGTTCCGGTCCACAATAATGAGGTCTTGCTGGCCACGCGAACCAACTCGTACCGGAGGCGCGCCGCAGGGGGGAGCAAGACGCTGTTAGCAGGAGAACGACCGGACTTCTGGGTTCTCTATGGAGGTTCTGAAGATAGTCCCTGGCCGCTCGCCGTAAGCGTGTCCCATCTCGGTGAGGCCCTAGCCGTTTTCAGCTTCGAGGAGGAAGCCGACCTGTACCTTCTCATGAGCCCCACGGCCGGAAACGCCTCGGAGGAGGGTCTGCGGGCCAGGCCGGTCGGTGCGGATGCGTTTCTCGCGCTCCTGCGCGGCCCGTGGTCACGCTTCGCGTGGGTCGTGCTCGATCCCCTGCCAGAGCGGGATGCCGGACCCATGCTCCGGCTTGCCAGCGTGCACCGCGACGACTTCGTAGAGTTGCTGCTGGACCACGCAGAAAGGACAGGATGGAAACCGTCGGATTCCTGACAACGAACGGTTTCCCTATAGAACACGAGGAGGAGAGACCTTGGGCATACGCGATCTGATCCCATCGTGGCCGGTGATGCAGCAGCTCCGGGGTGGCGACCGGCTGGCCCTGGGCAAGGCGGCGAGATCCTCGCGGCAGGCCGAACTCAAACCGCGCACCGCCGGGGCCGACGAGGTCGTCAAGTCCATCTGCCCCTACTGCGCCGTCGGTTGCGGCCAGAGAGTCTACGTCAAGGATGGCGAGATCACCCAGATAGAAGGAGATCCCGACTCCCCTATCTCCCGCGGCAGGCTCTGCCCGAAGGGTGCCGCCTCGCGCAACTTCGTCCAGAGCCCTCTGCGCGAGTACCGCGTCAAGTACCGCAGACCCCACGCGACGGAGTGGGAGGAACTCGATCTGGATACGGCCCTCGACATGATCGCCGACAGGGTCATCAAGACCCGCGGGGAGACCTGGGAGGACGAGGACGAAGAGGGCCGCCACCTCCACCGCACTCTGGGCTTCGCCCACCTCGGCGGCGCCACGCTCGACAACGAGGAGAACTACCTCATAAAGAAGTTCTTCACGGCGATGGGGGCCATCCAGATAGAGAACCAGGCGAGGATATGACACTCCTCCACGGTCCCCAGTCTGGGGACCTCGTTTGGTAGGGGCGGGGCGACCACGTTCCAGCAGGACCTCGCCAACTCCGACTGCATCGTGGATATCGGCTCCAACATGGCCGAGAACCACCCCGTGGGCTTCCAGTGGGTGATGGAGGCCAGGATGCGGGGCGCCACGGTCATCCACGTCGACCCACGCTACACGCGCACGAGCGCGGTGTCCAACATGCATGTCCCTATCCGGGCCGGCACAGACATCGCGTTTCTGGGCGGCATGATCAACTACATCCTCGAGAACGACAAATATTTCGAGGAGTACGTCAAAGCCTACACGAACGCACCGGTAATAATAAGCGAAGAGTTCCGTGACGCCGAGGACGCGGGCGGGCTCTTTTCCGGCTGGGACCCGGAGTCGGGCTCCTACGACACCGAGACCTGGCAGTACGCCGGTATGGAGGCGCAGGGCGCCTCCGGCCAGCGCGAGCAGGGCGGGGCGACCGGCGAGCAGGCGCACTACGCCCAGGGCGGTGATCTAGAGCAAGGCATGCCACCCGAGAGGGACGAGACCCTCGAGCACCCCCGCTGCGTCTTCCAGATCTTGAAAAAGCACTACCGGCGCTACACCCCTGAGAAGGTCGAGGAGATCACCGGCATATCTAGAGACCTCTTCCTCAAGGTCTGCGAGAAGGTCTGCGAGAACTCCGGACGGGAGAGGACGACCTCCTTCGCCTACGCGGTTGGCTGGACGCAGCACACAGTAGGCGTCCAGAACATCCGGGCCGCCGCGATAGTGCAGCTCCTGCTCGGGAACATCGGGCGCCCCGGCGGCGGCATCATGGCCCTGCGCGGCCACGCCTCCATCCAGGGCTCTACCGACATTCCAACGCTCTTCAACATCCTCCCCGGCTACATACCCATGCCCCACGCCCATGCCCACCAGAACCTCACGACCTTCGTCGAGCGCAACGCCGCCCCGAGCGGCTACTGGGGCAACATGAAGGCCTACACGGTGAGCCTCTTGAAGGCTTACTGGGGCGAGGCTGCCACAGCCGAAAACGACTACTGCTTCGACCACCTGCCCCGCCTCACGGGGGACCACTCGATCTACCCGGCCATCATGGGTATGGTCGACGGCTGGTGCAAAGGCTTCTTCGTGATGGGCCAGAACCCGGCCGTTGGTGCAGCCAACGGCAAGCTGCAGAGGCTGGCCCTCGCCAACCTCGACTGGCTCGTCGTGCGCGACCTCGTCGAGACCGAGACCGCCTCCTTCTGGTACGACGGCCCAGAGATAGAGACAGGGGAGCTTAGGCCCGAGGACATCGGCACCGAGGTCTTCTTCCTTCCGGCCGCCTCCCACGTCGAGAAGGAGGGCTCGTTCACCAACACCCAGCGCCTCCTGCAGTGGCGCAACAAGGCCGTCGAACCCGAGGGCGACTGCCGATCGGAACTGTGGTTCATGTACCACCTTGGGAACAAGGTCAGGGAGAAGCTCGCCGGCTCCGAAGATCCGAAGGATCGGGCGGTCTTGGATCTGGCGTGGGACTACCCGGTAGACGAGGAGGCCGGCGTCGATGAACCCGACGCGCACTCGGTCCTGCGCGAGATAAACGGTTGGGACGCCGAAAACAACGCCCTGCCAGGGTACACCTCCCTCAAGGACGACGGCTCGACCAGCTGCGGGTGCTGGATCTACTGCGGCGTCTACGCCGACGAGGTGAACCAGGCGAACCGCCGCAAACCCGCAAGCGAGCAGTCGTGGGTCGCCCCGGAATGGGCCTGGGCGTGGCCGATGAACCGCCGCATCATCTACAACCGGGCTTCCGCAGACCCCGAAGGCAAACCGTGGTCTGAGCGCAAGAAGTACGTCTGGTGGGACGAAGAGCAGGAACAGTGGACCGGCCACGACGTCCCGGACATCCAGGCGACCAAGCGTCCCGACTACGTGCCCCCGGACGACGCTACGGCCGAAGACGCCATCCGCGGGGACAGGCCGTTCATCATGCAAGCCGACGGCACGGGCTGGCTCTACGTGCCGGCCGGGCTTACCGACGGTCCGCTCCCGACCCACTACGAGCCCGAGGAGTCGCCCTTCGAGAACGCGCTCTACGGACAGAGGGCGAACCCAGCGCGCCAGCGGTTCCTCCGCGACGACAACCCTTACAACCCCTCCGGCGGACAGCCCGGCGTGGAGGTCTTCCCCTACGTGCTTTCGACCTACCGCCTCACGGAGCATCACACGGCTGGCGGCATGAGCCGCTCGACCGAGCACCTCTCGGAGCTGATGCCCGAGATGTTCTGCGAGGTGAGCCCCGAGCTCGCCGAGAAGGTCGGCCTGAACAACGGTGGCTGGGCGACGATAGTCACGACGCGCGCCGCTATAGAGGCGCGCGTGCTCGTCACCGACCGGCTTGCACCCTTGAAAGTCCAGGGCGAGGAGACCTACCTGGTCGGCATGCCCTACCACTGGGGCAGTAAGGGCGTCGTCAAAGGCGACTCGGCGAACGACTTGATCGGGCTCTCCCTCGACCCGAACGTGCACATCGGCGAGTACAAGGTCGCCACCTGCGACATCAGGCCCGGCAGGAGGCCGCGCGGGCCTGCGCTCGTCGAGTTCGTCGAGGACTACCGGCGCCGGGCCGGGGCAAGGCGCGTAGGGGTGAACGAAGGAGGTGGGTCGTGAGCGAGGCGACAGGCGAAGCCAACGTCATCCCGGGCTCCGGGGGCGTGTCGGACGCGTTCAACATAGAAGGGAGAGACGTGCCGGAGTCCCGGCCCGTGATCCCGCTCGGGCAGAAGACCTACGACGGTGAGGAGCAGCCCCGCATGGGCTTCTTCACCGACACCACGGTGTGCATCGGCTGCAAGGCGTGCCAGGTCGCCTGCAAGGAGTGGAACGAAGTCCCAGATACCATAGGCGAGCTCACGGGCACCTCTTACGACAACACGGGAGCTTTAGGCGCGGACAACTGGCGCCACGTAGCGTTTATCGAGCAGCGCAAGGAGGTTTTCGTCCAGCAGGAAGCGGGCCTCGGCACACCGGCCGTCGAGGGGGAGCCGGACTTCCGATGGTTGATGAGCTCGGACGTGTGCAAGCACTGCACCGAAGCCCCCTGCCTCGACGTTTGCCCCACGGGCTCGCTTTTTCGCACCGAGTTCGGAACTGTCGTGGTGCAGGAGGACATCTGCAACGGCTGCGGCTACTGTGTCCCGGCCTGCCCTTTCGGAGTGCTCGACCGCAGAGAGGGAGACGGCAGGGTCTGGAAGTGCACGATGTGTTACGACCGCCAGAAAGATGGGATGGAGCCAGCGTGCGCGCAGGCCTGTCCGACCGACTCCATACAATACGGACCTCTGGAGGAACTGCGCGAGAAGGCGAACGGTCGGCTGGAGATGCTCGTCGAGGCGGGAGCCGAAGACGCGAGGCTCTACGGTGCGAACGAGCAAGGGTACGGTATGGGCGCCTTCTTCCTGCTGCTCGACGACCCTGAGGTCTACCGGCTGCCCCCGGACCCCGAGGTGGTCTCGCGGAGGTTCGCTTCCTTGTGGGGCTCGGCTGCCGTAGCCGCGGGGGCCATGATCGCCGGGGTGGCCGCCGCGTTCGTGGGGGGGAGCAGATGAGCGGAAGGTACGAGCCGCAGCCGCAACTCGCGGGTTCGGAGCAGGGAGGCAGCCCGGACGGACGCGGCGCGGTCCGGATGGTGCCCGAAGAGGAGGTGCGCAGCTACTACGGTCGCCCGGTTCTCAAAGAACCGGTGTGGACCTGGGAGGTGCCCTTATACCTCTTTGCCGGAGGGATGGCCGGCGGTTCTTCCCTCCTCTCCCTGGCGGCGCGGGCCGGTGGCAACCACACCCTCGCCCGGCGCGCCCTGCTCGTGGCCCTTGGTGGGGCCACGGCGAGCCCGGTCCTGCTTGTCTCGGATCTCGGTCGGCCGGAACGCTTCTACGAGATGCTCAGGGTGTTCAAGCCGACCTCGCCGATGAACCTTGGGACCTGGGTCCTGAGCGCCTTCGGCGCCACCACGGGCGCCGCCGTCGCAGGCGACATCCTCGGCATCTTCCCCAGGGCCACCCGCCTCTCTGAGGTCGCCTCCGCTGTTCTAGGCCCAGCCCTCTCGACCTACACCGCCGTGCTCATCTCGGACACCTCCGTGCCCGTGTGGCACGCCGCGAGGCGCGAGTTGCCCTTCGTCTTCGCGGCCTCCTCGATGGCGAGCGCCGGGGCCGCAGCGGCGATCCTGACGTCCCCGGAGGACGCGGCGCCGGCCAGGCGCCTCACCGTCGGCGCGGCTCTCGTCGAGCTCGGACTCACGGAGGTCATGAAGCGCCGGCTGGGCGATCTCGTCGCCGAGCCCTACGAGCGGGAGGAGGCCGGGCGCCTCGACAAGCTCTCGAAGTCCTCAACGACCGTCGGGGCCGCACTGATGGCGCTCGCCGGACGCCGACGCCCGGCGGCGGTCGCGGGTGGGGCCCTGATCCTGGCAGGGGCGGTGCTGGAAAGGTGGGCGGTCTTCCGGGCCGGCTTCCAGTCCGCGCGCGACCCGAAGTACACGGTCGTGCCCCAGCGGGAGCGACTTCGCGATCGTGAAGGGGCGTAGCGTGGGATCGTGTTTACTGGTGGGGAGTCCTGAGAGGGGCTCAATCGGGGGCGATATGAGCAAGGCACGGCCGGTCGCGCCGGTGTTATTGCGGGATGCTGGCCTTCCCGGATCGGTAAAGGTGCCTTGACCGAGCTGCGGCGGGACGCGCCCGTCGAGCAAGGTGTGGGGTACACCGTCATCGGGGTAGTGCGGGACGGCGCCGAGCTTAGCCAGACGCTAGTGGACCTGGGGGGGCTCGGCCTGCGCGACGGGGATCTCACGGTGGTACTCAAGCGGCCCGACCCCAACGAGCCCGAGCCTTTCCCGGAGGGGACGCGCTACATCGTCGTTCCAGATGACAACCGCGGGCTCGCCGAGCCCATCGGGTTCGCGGTGGTGTTCGTGCTTTCTGGCCTCCTCTTCGCGTTTACGACCCCGGCCATCGGCCTCATGCTCTTCATGTTCTTCGTTACGCTGGCCGTGATCCTCATCGCCGCGAGCTTCTTCAAGGTGGGGGTCATACCCATCCTCATCGACATGAGGGCGCCACCGGAGGAGTCGAGTTTCTGGAACGAGGAGTTCGAGAGGGGCAAGGTGCTCCTGTTCGCGAGCTCCAAAGAAAAGGGGACGCTCCGGCCGGTCTGGAAGCTCATGCAGGAGCGCGCGATCTACTTCGACGTGATCGGGCGGCGGCTCGTGCCCAGGCCCGTGAACGAGGCCGTGCTGCACCTGGCGGGGACGGGCAAAGACGAACACCAGCGGCCGGAGGACGGGTGACGGTGCGCCCGGTCGCAAGCCTCCTCTACGTGATGCTCCAGGTGGGACCCGACCTTCCGCCCATAAGGTTGGACTACCTGGGGGCGCGGGGTTTCACAGGCGGGGTCATGCTCGCCCACATGTTCTTCGCGCAACTCTTTATAGGGTTTGCGATCGGCTCTCCCCTGCTGAAGGCCCTGGGTGACCGTTGGGAGAACGAGCGGATGAGGCGCCTCTCGTACTCGCTCGACCGCTTCAACGTCCTGACCTTCAGCATCGGCGCCACCCTGGCGGGGATGTTCCTGGTGCTCCTCATGGGTTTCTATCCGAGGCTCACGACGGCCATCTTCACGCACTTTTTCTGGTATTTTCCCGTGCTGGGTTTCGGGTTCATGTTCCTCACCCTCTACTCGCTCTACATCTATCACTACAGGACGCAGCGACGGAGCATCTGGGCCGGCATCGGCATGGCGGTCTTTATCGTGGCGTGGGAGTCCATCCTGACGGGGATAGACTCCTTCATGACGACGGGCGGGGGGAGCGGCGAGACGGCCCTCGGGAACGGCACGGTTACCAGCAACCCGGCCGCGGCGCTCGACAGCCTCCTCAATCCCATGTTCGTGCCCCTGGACCTGCACCGCACCTTCGCGAACCTCTCCTGGCCGGCCTTCGCGCTGGCGACCTGGGCGGCCTTCTCGTACGCCAAATCCAAGAGCGCCGAGGACAAGGCGTTCTACGATTGGGCGGGCTCTATGGGGGTGCTGTGGGGTACGGTCTTCCTCCTCTTCCAGCCGTTCGCGGGCTTCCTGGTCGCCTTCTCGATGAAGGCGGCTTACGGGTCGCAGGGGCCCGGTGCGCCTGGTGGTCCCTACGAGCGGCTCACGGGCTCTGGCGCGGGCCACGGCTCGTTCACCTCCGATCTCTTGTTCGTCAACCTGGCGCTGGTGGTGGGGCTGTTCGTCCTCGCCAACGCGGCCATGTACCTGGGGGCGTATCGGCACCCGAACCGCGCCGGACGCGTGCCCATACGTATATTCGGGTTGGTCGCGGCGGTCGCGGGCCTGTACTCGGTCTCGCCGCTCGCGGAGTTCCCCTTCCTCTACATGCGCTACATCATGATGCTTGTGATGGTGCTTGCGACCCTTGGCACCCTCATCTACTACACGAGGGCTCGGGGGGCGTTCAGGTACGGTTCTCCGGGGAGACCCTACCGCGCGGTGCTCCTGGCACTCGGGACCCTGGCCGCCGTGCTGTCGCTTGGAATGGGGTTCATGAAGTCCAACTCCAGGGTGCCCTACACGATCTACGGCCAGCCCGAGTACCGGATAAGCAACGAAAGACCCATAGGCCAGGATCAGCTCCAGCAGGTCCCCAAACCGCAGGAAAAGCGCTAGGAGGAGAGGACTCAGGCTTGTCCGAAGAAGAGCTAAACAAAGAACCCCTAACCCGGGCCCAGTTCTTGTGGCTGGGGTCCTTGGGTTCGGTCATGGCGGCCGTCCTCACGATACCGCCCGTGGTCTATTTGCTCAGCCCCTCGATCAAGCACCAGTTCGGAGGAAGATCCGACGTCCCCGACGGGTGGGTCGAGCTGGGCTCGGTCTTCGAGGTCCCCGGGGGGGAGCCGAAGGTCTACAGGGTGGAGTTCCCCCAGGATCAGACCTACGACTACGAGCCCGATGAAGGAGAGATAGTCGAGGCCGTGATGGTAACTTGGAAGGACGGCCAGGTCCCGTCAGTTCTGGGAGGAGGGAGGCGGACGTTATCCCCCGCGGAGACCGAGGAACTCTCGCACGACCTGAACGTCAAGAGCAACGCCTGCGCCCACCTGGGCTGTCCTGTGCGGTGGTTCCCGGACCGGCACCAGTTTCTGTGCCCGTGCCACGGTGGGATCTACGACATCAACGGGAGGGTTGTGGGCGGGCCGCCCCCGAAGAACCTCTGGTCGTACGTATTCGAGGTGCGAGAGGACGGCGCGATCTACGTAAAGCACGAATTCATCGGCGGCGAGCCGTGGGTAGTCTAGGAGGGAACCCGAGAGCATGTATCCCAGGATGAAAGCGCGCACAAAAGCGGCGCTCCAACCCTTCGCGGACTGGCTGGAGGAGCGCACCAGTCTAATCTCGTTCGGCCAGAAAGCCCTCTACGAGCCGGTGCCCACGAGGGGTAGGTGGCTCTACACTTTGGGCAGCGCGACGCTCTTCCTGATAACCCTGCAGTTCCTGACCGGCATACTGCTCCTCTTCTACTACGCGCCGACCACCGACCACGCCTGGGACTCTATCTACTACACGATGCACGAGGCCTACTTCGGACGCCTCATCCGGGGCATACACTTCTGGTCGGCCAACTTCCTCGTGGCCGTCATAGGGCTCCATATGATGCGGACGTTCATCTCCGGCTCCTACAAGGCCCCACGCGAACTCAACTGGCTGGTGGGGGTGCTCCTGATCTTCATCGTCGCCATCATGGCCTTCTCCGGCTACGCGCTGCGCTGGGACCAGGAGGGCTTCTACGCGTGGGAGGTCGGTATAAAGATAGGCTCCTACTCGCCCGTCGTCGGGGACTGGGTGAGCACCTTCCTGCTCGGAGGGGACACGGCCGGACCGGCCACGCTATCGAGGGTGTTCGCCATACACGTCTGGCTGTTGCCCGCGGCCCTCGCGCCCCTGATCGGAGTACACCTGTTCCTCCTCAGGCTGCACGGCCAGTTCGGCTCAGCCTTCGAGTACTCAGAGCGGCTCGCCAAACTCAGGAAGACCCGCCAGGTGAGGGAGCTCTCCGAGGAAGAGGACGTGCCCCAGGAAGAGCTCGAGAAGGAACTCGAGGAGTAGTGGATGCTAGTGAGGGAGGAGGTCTAGAGCATGGTCTACGTAAAGGCAAAGGGCGCGGCCAGGCCCATCGAGGAAGAGGAAATCACGGCGGAGAACGTCTTCGACCGCCCCGACAGGACCTCGGGGTTCTTCCCCGGACAGGTGCTGGCGGACCTGACGGTGGCGTTCGTTCTTCTGGCCATCGTCGTGGTCCTCTCCTACCTGGTGCCTGCCCCCCTGACGGAGCCGATGGACCTCTCCACCACGACCTACGTGCCCAGGCCGGAGTGGTTCTACTTCTTCTACGACCAGATGCTCATCTTCTTCCCCGGCTTCGCGATGATACCTTTCGGGGCGATCGTGATACCGACCGTCATCTTCTTCCTGTTCTGCGCGGTGCCGTGGATAGACAACGAGCCTGTGTACGAGCCGACGAAGCGGCCATTCGTGATAATGCTTGCCTTCCTCGTGGTGCTCGTGGTTTTCATAAACTTGTTCCTGGCGATGAGCCGGATCCTCAACTTCCCCGGCTGACGGGCTAGAAGGAGCGAAGATGCCGATAGGCAATTTGGACATACCCGGGATCGGCAAGGAGGTCGTGATACCGCTCCTGGTGGTACCGCACATCCTAATCGCAGCCTACATCGTGGGGATCACGCTCATCGCCCCCATAAGTGAGTACGTGGGCGTCCTCACCAAACAGCCCCACTACGACCGGTTCGCGCGCAACGCCGCCAAGATCACACTCCTGCTCTTCGCCACGGGTTCGGCGATAGCCTTCACGTTCGTCTTTGCCCTGATATCCCTCTACCCGGTGCTGTGGGCCCAGCTGCAAAACGTCTTCTTCTGGGTACTCCTCGGGGAGGCTTTCATGTTCGTGGGCGAGGTGATCACGGTCTACGCCTGGTACCACGCCTGGGACAAGATGGCCTACCGCAAGAACCTTCACGTGGTCTTCGGCCTGGTGGCCGGGCTCTTCGGCCTCGGCCAGCAGGTGCTCATAAACGTCGTGGCCTCCTACATGCTGACGCCGTCTGAGGCCCCGGCGACGAGCGTGGGCTTCACCTACCTGAACCCGACCTACATGCCCCTGAACATGCACCGCTTCGTCGGCAACTGGTCTTTCGTGGGCTTCCTGACGGCCGGGTGGGCGGCGTACCGCTACCTCAGGGTCAAGAGCGAAAGCGAGAGAGAGTACTACGACTGGATGGGCCACTGGGGGCTCTTGTGGGGCTTCGGGTTCCTGCTCCTGCAGCCGATCGTCGGGTACGGGTACATGTCGGAGATAAGGGCCCATAACCCGGACGCCTTCGACTACCTGATGCTCGGTGAGAAATCCTTCCTCTTCAACTTCCTCGTCATCGAGATAGCCATAATGTCTATCGCCTCCGTGGCCTACTTCCTGCACAAGCTGAAGTTCGCCGTCAAGCCCATGCCCACCGTGCGCAACATGACGCTAGGCGCCCTTGGGCTCATCTCCCTGTTCGCCCTGCTCAACGCGGTCCCGGCCGACGCCAGCCTGATCCCGCAAGTAGGGCTCGTCTTCGGCGATGGGGAGGCAGCGGACATACCCCTGGGGAGCATGTACCCCTGGAAGTATGTAGGCCTCTGGGGGGTGATGCTCGTCGGGGTGTTCGCCCTGGGAGCCTACCTCAAAGCCTCGGCTACCGGCTTTCACTGGGGAAGGGCGAGCCGCTGGAGCCAGTACGCCCTGATGGCCGCCGCCGTGACCGTCGTCTTGACCATGATGACGATGGGCTACGCCAGGGAGACGGCCAGAAGGGCCGGCAATGGGGAGGACGGGTGGCTGATCTACGGGTGTCTCACCCTCCAGAACCAGCAGTTCGTCTCCAAAGGTTGTCCCGAGGCCCCGGCGGACAACCCGTGATCCTGCTCCTGCAACAGCCCGACCTCTGGCCACCACTAGTCCGCTTCTTCTTTGCCCTATCCGTAATCATGGTGGGCACGGGCGGCGTCGTGGCCTTCCTCTACTGGGTGGGTAAGGGAGAGGAGGAAGAGTAGCCGCCATGCGCCAGCAGGGGCTCCAGACGGCGCGACCGCCAGCCCGGGGCGGCCTTCAGAAGTTAAGGTCCACTGTCCTCTCCTTCTCGACCGTCGGGTCGGCGTCACCGAGTTCGACCGCGAAGCCGGAGACCCCGGAGGGAGAGGTGATGCCGAAGGGAACTCCGAGATCGAAGTTGACCCTGCCATTCTTCTTCTCGCCCGGTTCGAGGAGGCCGTACTCGTTGAAGAGGAGGTTCTCCTCCGCCCGCACGAACTGCGAGTTGACGTCGGCGGCGGGCGGGGACCGAACGTCATCCTTGACCAAGTGCATCGAGTCCTGCGTCAGCGTCACGGGTTTGTCCGAGACGTTCTCGACCTCGAAGTCAACGGTCATGAAGATGCCGTGAAGTGTCTCCGGAGGATATGTGTATGAGCGAAGCTCCGTCCGCTGGGAGGCGCCGGTCACTGTCCACCGCAGACCCCCGGCTGTGACGCTGCGCCGGGCGACGGCCGCCTTCCGCACGATTTGCTCCTGCGGCGGGGCGGGCAAGGCCTCGCTCGTCTGGGTTTGTTTGTTACTCAGGGCCGCGTACGCGCCGCCCGCGATGAGGGCGATCAGCAAGAAGAGCCCGAGCGTACCGGTGAACGCCCGGATCATGCCGGCCCTCCTCCGTTCCCGCCGCGTGCCGCGTCCTCAAACGATCCCGAGTCAGTCATGTAGTTTCTCCTTCCGCGCCATGCGAACCCTCCGGAGGCAGCGGTTCCAACGATCTCAGGTCTTCCATGGTACGTCGCGACCTCATGTTACACCGGACAAGTTCTTGCGGGGTGGAGGGCGGCAAACGACCCGTTCCGCTCGCGTCGGACTTCGACGAAGTTTAGAGCGCGATCTGCGGGCATAAATCGAGGAAGATGACGGGAGACGAAAGGACGGCAAAGATGCCCGAACAGGACCGGAGCCTCGGAAAGCTCGTAGCGCGGACACTCGGCGCCGCGGGTATTGTTCTCGCCGTCGTGGGAGCGTACTACGTCTCCGTGGCCTTCGCGACCTCCGGCATCTTACTCGGGACGGTCGGCTACGCTGTCGGCGCCCGCAACTTCGGACGGGCGGCGGTCGTGTTGGGTGTGGTCTCGATCTTTGTCGGCCTCCTCGTAGGACAACGCGCGATGCCGGGATCTTACGATCAGAAGGCCCCACAGCACGAAAACTTCGTACGAAACGTGCCTGACATGCCCGCGAAGAAACACCAGTAAAGTCCCGTGCGCCAGCGACCCTCAAAGGGAGGACAGAAGCGGACCGAGCGACAGGATGGCGAAGAGCAAAGCCAGCGTTAGTATGACCAACATCAAAAAGGTGTTCCCGCTCATCCGCTTCCTCCCGATCTGCGCTCTCTACGGGTTTCACTATCACAATGCTACGTGCCCGAGACGGGGCTCCTACTTGCGGTTTCCTGCACGCTCTTCCTCGCCAGTGGCTCCTCCCGGCGCACCGTATGCGCCAATGGTGATAGAAAGTCCTGCTAGGAGTTGGCTTTCGGTTCTTCGGCGTTCGTCTCACTAGCTTCCTCCTCGAACCCTAGAGAAGGCCTCTTCTCCGCAAGCTCGTCCAGCACTACGCTTACAACCACCGTCGCTGGGATCGCCAGGAAAGCGCCCACAATCGGGCCGATCAGCGTGCCCAGGACCAGAAAGGCGACTAGGATCACCGCGGTAGAGATCCTCACCTGGCGGCCCATGATCTGCGGCTGGAGGATGTTGCCTTCTATCTGGTTCAAGACCACAAAGAGGACCGCGACCTCCACAGCCTTGACCGGCGAGATGGTCAGCGCCAGGAGCACGGGCAGCACCCCGCCCACGACCGAGCCCGCGAAAGGAATTATGTTCAAGAGGCCGGCGAGAATGCCGAGGGTAAGAGGCAGTGGCATCCCGAGCAACCAGAGCCCCAGGCCGGCCCCGAGACCGACAAAGCTGGCGATGAGCGCGACGCCTACTATCCAACCCCTGAGCCGCGCACCCACCCGGTTTATAAAGTTCTCTACCCCTTCGCGTCGATCCTTCGGCACCAGCCGCAAGATGCCCGAGATGTAAGTACCGGGGCTGACGGAGAGGTACACGGCCAGGAACACTACCGCCACGAAGGCGGCAATCGCGGAGGCCGTAGAGTATAGGAGGGTCGGCACGGAGTCGAGTAGCCCTGAGAGATATCCGCGCAGTTGCTCCGAAAACCGTGACGTGTCAGATATCATGGGCAGCCCACGGAACAGGTTCGCCACCGCCTGGAGGGATCCAGGTCCCTCTGAAGTGACCTGCCGAAACTCCCGCAAGAGGTTTGGCACCATCTCCAACCAGACCACGGCACCGAACGCACCCAGCCCAATCAGCAGCACGATGGCCGATAGCCAGGTAGGGAACCTCGCCCGGTCGAGACCCCGTACTATGGTCCGCAAGACGAGTGCCAGGAGCATGGCTATCCCTAACAGCTTCAGGACCGGCAATAGCTCGTAGATCAAGAACAGCGCGGTGCCGGATACGACCAGCACGACGGCGGCGAGCGGCGCACCGTGGCTCAGCCTGTCCAAGAGCTTTTCTTCGCGTCCCGATGCCGGCATTGCCTGCCGTCCTTTCGACTCGTTCCTCCTCCGGCGATGCGACGGCTACCCTACGGCTGCTGGCCACCACCGCGGGCGCATCGAGACGGCTACTGCCATGCTCTTCTCTCTCACCATACTAACTTTCGGCTTACCCGCAAACGCGTGTACTGACACCTCGGGTCGGGGTTCCGAACGCGACACTCGTGAAGCTACCGCGAGGGCTTCTGCTGACGCGGTTCCCCAGATTTCAAAGCCGACTCCATATGCTGCCTCGCCGCGTGCACTAGCTCCGGGTTGCTGATTACCTCGTCTATCTTTTTCTGTGAGGCATTGCGGCGTACATATTCCTCCTCCACCACGTCCGCGAGGTGAGCGCCGCTCTTTATGCGGTGCATGATGTAGTGAAGGACTTTTTCCTCCCGCTCGTCGTGAGACGACCCGACGAAGAGGTACTCCCAGGCGTTCTCTCCCTCTTGCATCTTCGGTCCTTTCCTTGCTCATGGTACCTGGTGCCAATCTAGCACGGGTTTATGGGGTCTCCGTAAGGACCGGTTGGCGTTGTGTAAGGGGTTGGTTAAGGGTTCTAACGGTGGGGCTCGGGCGGAAGAAGGCCATAGTCACAGCAGAGGTCCTAGGGTAGATCGATGTGCCCCGTGATTTTCATGCTCCCGCTTGTCTATGCACGATGCTGGAGGCAGCCTTCGGAGATTGGAGCCTTTCGCCCCGCTCTTTGAGCATTCTTCTACGAGCTTCGGTGCGTAAAGGGCCCGTGCGGCAGAGGGGCGTAGTGGCGTTGCAGGTCGCCGGACGCCTCCCCAGCCTCGGCTAGTCCAGGCCGCCCATGGTCTCCGCCACCGCCGCCGTTCGTAGTAGGTCTTCGGTAGACATGTCGCGTACCTGGGAGAGAGCCCCGCCCGCCCTTACCCGAGCGTCCATGCTGTCGGAGTAAATGATCTCGACGCTGCACGGGACGCCGGTCAGTGCCTCCTCGGGGATAGGCGCAGTGTCGTTGTGCACGAGCAGGTGGGGCCGGAAGCCCGCAAGCTCCAACTCGGTGTCCTCCGGGGGAGCAACCCTCACCTTGAGGTCGGGGCGGCTGCTCTCGAGCGAGAACGCCACGGCCTCGCGGTAAATGCGGGGCGAAACGGTTACCAGAACGCGCATATCATGCTCCTAAGTAGGAAGACCTCTCACGTGTGTTGTGTACCCGCCGGGCTTCTACCCAAAGCACGCGAACTCCCCGCTCTCGGTCGAGTAAACCTTCGGCGGGACAGGAGAGGATCGCACGGGCTCCGTACGAGGCGGTACGCGTTGACGAGCACGTATCCGCAACGTGGTCTACTTTGACGAGATTATGGATCTACTATAGTTTATTGTGGACGCGAGACGGGCACTTGCCCTCTCCGTCAAACGTTTGGAGAAGCGACTTTACCGGACCTTTACTGAAGGTTTACAAGAAAGGACGCTCAGCTAACCTGGCACGTAGATAATGGCGGGAGCCATGGGCTCGGTCTTCTAGGGAAGCCGAACAGGACTAAAGAGCAGAATGGCACAAGCCGGCGAGATTCGCCTGCAAACGCTTGCTGGATCCTTGTTGAGCTTGAGGGGAAAACGCCGTCAACAACTCAAGCTTGTTGGCTCAAACGAGATCGGCCGCTAGGGGACGCAGCCTTGAGGGTATACAAGACCTTTGGCGTGCGAGCCGGCGAGTCTGGTAGCGAGTAAAGGAGATGCGGCATGAGTAATGGTGCTGAAGTAGTGGTAGTAACGGGCGCGTCGGCCGGGGTCGGGCGCGCGGTTGCCAGGGAGTTCGGCAAGCACGGGGCCAAGGTAGCACTCCTTGCCCGTGGCGAAGAAGGCCTGGAAGCTGCGAAAAGGGAGATCGAAGCCGCAGGAGGCGAGGCCCTCCCGATCCCTACCGACGTAGCCGACCCCGAGCAGGTAGAAGCCGCAGCCGAGAGGGTGGAGCGCGAACTCGGTCCTATAGACGTGTGGGTGAACGACGCGATAGCGGTAATCTTCTCCCCGTTCAAGGATATAGAGATGGAGGACTTCAAGCGCTCGACGGAGGTGTGCTATCTCGGCGCCGTCTACGGGACGAAGGCCGCCCTAAAACGTATGCTCCCGCGCGATCGCGGCACGATAGTCCAGGTGGGGTCTGCACTCTCCTACAGGGCTATCCCCTTGCAGTCGGCCTACTGCGGGGCCAAACACGCCATGAGGGGCTTCACCGACTCGGTGCGCACGGAGCTCTTGCACGATGGATCCAACGTGCACATCACGATGGTCCAACTACCCGCCGTCAACACCCCGCAGTTCAACGTCTCCAAGACCACCCTCCCGAAACACCCCCAGCCGGTGCCCCCGATCTACCAGCCGGAGGTCCCTGCCCAGGCCATCTACTGGGCGGCGCACCAGAGGCGGCGCGAGGTCAGGGTGGGTCTCTCATCCACCATAGTGATAGCGGGCAACAAACTGCTGCCGGGGCTGGGAGACTGGTACCTGGCGAAGACCGGCTACGACTCCCAACAGACAAAGCAACCCGTAGACGAGGACCGTCCCGACAACCTCTACGAGCCGGTGCCGGGCGACCACGGGGCGCACGGCAACTTCGACGAGGAGTCGCATGCGGAGAGCCCACAGCTCTGGGTGACGGAGCACCTGGGCTTGCTCGCGCTCGCGGGGGGAGCCGGCTTGCTCGCCATAGCGGCACTGATCGGGAGGCGATGATGGACAGCACCAAACCCCCGGGATTCGATGAAAACCCTACCGAGTGGTCTCGGCGCATCCTGATCATCGCCCTCGCCATCGCCGGGCTTTGCGTCTCCGTGTACCTGACGCTCTTCCAGATAGACGTGCTCCCGAGCGTGTGGGACCCGTTTTTCCGGAGCCCCAAAGTGCTCGAGTACCTCGGAATCCCGGACGCTGCGCTCGGCGCTCTGGCCTACGCGACGGAGGTGGTCTTGAGCCTCATAGGCGGTCGCCAAAAGTGGCGTACGATGCCGTGGACGGTGCTCGCCTTCGGGGCCGTGATCCTCTCTGGCGCGCTGGTTAGCGTGCTGCTTATCCTGATGCAGGCTTTCCTTGTGGGCGCCTGGTGTATGCTGTGCCTGGGTTCGGCTGCGATCTCGCTCGCCATCTTCATCCTCGGCTACAGAGAACCGCTGGCCGGGCTGCGCTACCTGAAGCTAGTGCACGATTCGGGGGGATCATCCTGGCGCGCCTTCTGGGGAGTAGACGAGGGTAAGCGGACAAGGAGCTCGCATGGCTGAAGACACGCCCTATCCTTCGATCGGCGACTATGCGCTCATCGCCGACAGCAACTCGGCGGCGCTCGTCTCCCGCGCTGGGTCCATCGATTGGTGCTGTATACCGAGGGTCGATGCTGGCAGCTGTTTCGGGAGACTACTCGACTGGGAGAAAGGCGGGTTCTGCTCCATCTCCGTGCCTGATGGCGCCGGGGAGACGTCCCGTCGCTACCTCGAAGAGACGCTCGTGCTTGAGACGACGTTCCGTGCTTCGGGCGGGGTGGCCCGACTCTACGACTTCTTCTCCCTCCCGGTCAGCAGGGAGCACTACCCTTACAGGCAATTGGTCCGCATCGTGGAGGGCGTGAGTGGCCACGTGGAGCTGGATCTCGAGGTAGCGCCCCGTTTCGACTACGGGTCCCTGAAGCCCTGGATCCGCCAGGAAGGAGTCAGGCTCTACAGCGCCATAGGCGGAAACGACGGGCTCCTTATTTCCTCCGACGCCGAGATCGCTCCGACCGACGCCCACACCCTCGGAGCCCGCATCGGCGTGCACGCCGGTGAGCGCGTACACCTCTCGATCCTCTCCGTACCACCAGAGCAACTCGATAACGACCGTCCCGAAGCCCCCGAGCCCGCAGGCATGGACCGACGGCTGGAGGAGACTATAGGCTACTGGCGCGACTGGTCGTCCAAGATCCGCTTCGACGGCCCCCACAAGCCGGGCGTACTCCGCTCCGCCATCGTGATGAAAGCCCTGATGAACGACCTGACGGGGGCGATCGCGGCCGCAGCCACGACCTCGTTGCCGGAGAGCCCGGGTGGAGGGATGAACTGGGACTATCGCTACAGTTGGATCAGGGACTCCTTCTTCTCCGCGCGTTCGCTCACCGAGGTCGGCTTCGACTCCGTAGCCGACGCCTTCCGCCGCTTTATAGAGCGCAGCTCCGCCGGGAGCGCCGAGAGCCTCCAGATCATGTACGGAATGGGGGGCGAGCGCCGCCTGACCGAAGAGACTCTGGACTCCCTGGAAGGATACCGGGGAGCCAGACCCGTGCGTATCGGCAACGCCGCAGCCGGCCAGCTGCAACTCGGCGTCTACGGCGAACTCTTGGAGCTGGCCTGGCGCTGGCACCAGCGGGGCAACTCTCCAGACGACGACTACTGGCGCTTCTTGCTCGAACTTGTCGAGTCGGCCTCAGAGCTCTGGGACAAGCCCGACGCCGGTATCTGGGAGTCGCGCGGTGATCTGCGCCACTACGTCCAGTCGAAAGTCATGTGCTGGGTCACGCTCGACAGGGGGCTGCTCCTGGCCCAGGAGTGCATGAGAAAAGCGCCCGAACGCCGCTGGAAGAAGACGCGGGATGAGATCCGCGAAGCCGTCGAAAGCGAAGGTTATGACAGCGAGCGCGGCATCTTCAAGAGGGCCTTCGACGGTGACGACCTCGACGCAGCACTCCTGCTCCTGCCGAAGATGGAGTTCGTGGACTACGAGGACGAGCGTATGGTGCGCACTACCGACGCTATCCGCGAGGAATTGGACGATGACGGCCTGCTCAAACGATACCTGAGCGATGACGTTCAGGAGGGCGCCTTCCTGGCCTGCTCGTTCTGGTTGGCCGAATGTCTTGCCCACCAGGGCAGAGAAGAAGAGGCCCGCACGGTCTTCGACCGTAGCATGGCTACCAGCAACGACCTTGGCCTCTTCTCAGAAGAGTTCGATACCGCGTCAGGGGAACCACTCGGTAATTTCCCCCAGGGCCTAACGCACCTCTCCCACATCACAGCAGCCGTGGCCCTCGAGAAGAACCCGCGATTGAACCGGGACACGTGATCCGGTAAACCGAGGTTCCGGCAAGCCAGGATGGGCAACTTCTGCTATTCATTGATAGCGGCTGGCTCGCGAGAGGCTCCGAGACTGAAAACCTTCCCGGCGACCCGCCGCTGCGTAGGGCGGCGAGGCCCGTGTGATAGGAGGAGAGAAGGGAGACACTTGAACGGTAGAACGGGCGCCCTCTTTCGAGGATACCGCAAGCATCTGCGCTCGGCCGTAGGGTCCAGCGCCGGACCATACGGCTACACGCTGGCTACATGGACGACGGGTGCCGTACTGACGCACGCCTACGGGGTGCCGACCGCCATCGACGCCCTACTGTTCATGTTCGGAGCCATCCTCGCCTTCGCAGCGGTCGGAGCAGTGGCCTTCGGTGGTATGAGCGCGCGCTTCGCGCATTCACCGCGGCAGGCGGCACTCTGGGGCAGCTTCCACTTTCTCTCCGTGGGAGGAGCCATCGGGGCTGCGGCCCTCGTCGCCTACCTCCTGCCCGAACCCGCTGGGTGGTTGTTAGCGCCGCTTGCCTCTACAGTCACGTACCTGCTCGTGGTGGGAGCGCAATTCTCCGCGGCCGACAAGCACGAACCCCGCGAGTGACAGCGGCATCCGTAAGCATTGATCCATGTGTTAGCCTCCGGGCATGAAACCATATTCGAAGGATCTAAGATTTAGGGAGCCGCCCCGACGCGACGTCGGAACGCACGTCTATCCGGGCGGCATTCGAGCAGAGTGAAAGTTGTCGGAAGGGCGGTCGCGCCTGTCGGGCGTGGTCAGCGCAGAGAGAAGGTCAGGGAATCGAAACAAGGGAGGAACGGTGGAACGGGAACAAGGAGCCGTAGCGGGCAAGACCTTGGTGGGAAGGGCCTTCTCGATCGTCGCCATCATCTTCTGTGTCCCCGTGGGGGTTCTTTTCGTCTCCGTGGCGACGGGGGCGGTGGGGATCTGCCTCGGGGTGGTCGGCTACGTCCTGGGTGCACGTAGGCTGGCGAGCGTAGCCGTCGCACTAAGCGTGGTCGCGATGTTTCTGGGTCTCCTCGTGGGGCAGGGCGCACTGCCCGGCTCCTACGACGCGGCCCTAGACGGGGCGAAGGAAATGCTACGTGGCCCCTTCTCCGACCGATGATGTCGGCTGAAGGTACGTTGGGGCACGCCGACGGTCCGGCGGGAATGGGCACCCGTGAGGGCCGGGGAGAAGAACCGGGCGGCCCCGCCGAGACCCCTTCCGGCTCCTGCGTCGGCCAGCACCGGGAGATCAGGGGATCCGGCAACGCACCCCTCCGGGTTCTCCGGTACTCCCTACCCGAAAACGCCGCCCCGTTCCAGGGCGACGCCGCGTCCCGCGCGAGCCGGCTCGCGTCAACGACGTCCATCGCGGCCCCGGACTCGCGCGTCCCGACGGTGGGCGGCGTGGCGTCGTGATGAGAAACGGCGCCCAGAAACGTGCGCTCTCGGAGGGCATGGTTTCCAGCTTCTGGTTCCTTCCGGGGTTGCTGACCGTCGGCGCGTTCGTCCTGTTCGGCGTTACCCTCAACCTCGAACGGCTGGTGCCCTCCGACGTGTCCGGCCTGCCGCTGGTCTTTTCCGGCGGTAGCGACGCCGCGCGCACCGTGCTCTCCGTGATCTCGGGAAGTGTCATGACGGTCGTGGCCACCGTCTTCTCCCTCACGATAGTCGCCCTGCAGCTCGCCTCCGCCGCCTACTCCCCCCGCCTGCTCAGGAACTTCACCTCCGACCGTGGGCTGCAGGTGGTGCTCGGCACGTACATAGGCACCTTCGCCTACTCTTTGTTGGTGCTGCGGGTGATCCGCACGGCCACGGGCGAGACCGAGGCCTTCATTCCCGTGATCTCGATAACGACGGCGGTCGTGCTGGCGCTGGTGTGCGTGGTGCTGCTCGTCTACTTTATCCACCACATAGCGAACCTCATCCAGTCCTCGAGCATCGTGAGCGAGGCCCACGCCGACGCCGCCCGTAGCCTGGCGAAGCTCAGGACGCGCGAGCGCGCCCCCGGCGGGGGCGCACCGGACGGGGATACGGACCCTCACCCGCGCTTCAAGGGGTTGCTGCGGGAGAAGCCGCTGGTGGTGCGCTCGCGCGCGAGTGGCTACGTGCAGCACCTGGACGTGGATTCCGTCCTGCGGGCTGTGGCGGGCGGCGCGGAGGAGATGGTCGTGGAGATACCCTTCGGTCCTGGCCATTTCGTCTCCGCCGGGTTGCCGCTGGTACAGGTCCGTCCCGCTCCAAAAGGCGGATTGGACCGCGAGAGCGCCGTGCACGAGGCGTTCTTTCTCGGCAAGGAGCGTTCCTTCCGCCAGGACTTCGCCTTCGGGCTCAGGCAGCTCTCGGACATAGCCTTAAAGGGCGTCTCTCCGGGCGTCAACGATCCCACGACCTCCATGCAGGCGATGGACCGCATGGAGGCCATCCTCGTCGCCCTGGGGGAGAAGGTAATGCCGCCGCGGGTCGTGGAGCGCGAGGTGGAAGCGTGCGCGATCCTCCTCAGGGTCGGCTACTACGACTTCGACGACGTGGTTGGGCTGGCTTTCGACCAGCTGCGCCGCGCCGCCTTCGCGAGCGGACAGGTCGCCGTTTTGGAGCGGCTGCTGCAGGTCCTTGAGCGGTCGCTTCCGGCCAACGACCTCGCCGTTCGCCAGAAGGCCCTGTGGGACAGGGCCTTCGCCGTGGGGAGGATGGCACCGGCCCAGGTTCCCGACCCCCGGGACGCGGTGGCGCTCGCCCTTCGGGCCGTAGAGGTCGGGGCCCCGCTGCTCGAAACGGGGCTCGCCGCGAGGGTCGGGGCAGACCTGGAGGAACTAGACGGCTTCACGGAGGGTCTCGCGGGGGGCGAACGGGTACGCGAGGCCGTCCAGTCTGCCCGGGGAGCGTCGGACTGATCGGCTGGCGTGACTCAACCGTCTGGCGGCGGGTAGAGCAGGTGTGTCGCGTCGGCGACCTTCCCAGAGGGTAAGGGCGTACAGCGTTCGGCGGTGCTCGCCGAGGACATGCTCTACGGTGAAGCCCCGTACCAGCAAGGCGTCGGAGATCATGCGCCGGTGGCAACGCCACCACACCGCCTCCGAGCACATCAGGCAGACCCGTCCACCGCCTTCTGAGAGCTCCACCAGCCGCCCGAAGTCGGCGCGGAACTCCCGGGTCTCCATGTGGTCGGCGTACCCGGGGAAAGAGGGGTTGGTCCAACCGGCGTTAGGCGAGTCGGGGTGCGGAGGCCTGCGGCCGCCCAGACCCGGCAGGTGGGAGTAGCGCATCCCTCCTTCACGCGGCAATCGCCTCCGGAGCGCCGCTGCGTCGAAATGGGGATTGCGCCGGGAGGCGGGGAAGCGGCGCACGTCCACGAGGTGGTCGGCGCCCTCATCCCCAAGGAGCTCGAGGAACTGCTCGAAGGTCCTCGTCGAGTGCCCGATGGTCAGGACGAGACTGCGGGAATCTTCCGGATCGGCGCTACCCGGCCTCTTCGCTACGATGTGGCGCCCGTCCTCGCGAACTTATAGCCCGCGCCGCGCACCGTCTGAATGTAGCGGGGGTTCTTGGGGTCCGGTTCTATCTTCTTGCGGATGTGCTGGACGTGTACGTCGGCCGCCCGCGCCTCGCCGAAGAACTCCCCGTTCCAGAGGTGGCGCATGATCTGCTCCCGGCTATAAACCCGGCCAGGGTGGGAGGCCAAGAGCGAGAGCACGTCGAACTCCTTGGCCGTCAGTTCAACCGTTTCCGCGTCCGCGAGCACCTGCCTGCCGAAGAGGTCCACCTGGAGGCCAGGGAACTCAAGCCTGTTGCGCTCCTGTGGAGCGGCCCTCGAATCCAGGCGTCTCCTCCTCAGGTGCGCCCGCACGCGGCTCACCAGCTCGCGCGGCCTGAAGGGTTTGGTCACGTAGTCGTCAGCACCGACCTCGAGCCCCACCACGACGCTCGTCTCGTCGTCGCGGGCGGTCAGCATGACGACCGGCGCGTCGGTCGAAGGGGAGTCCCCGTTCCTGAGCTCCTGGCAGACGGAGATGCCGTCCATCCCTGGCAACATCACGTCCAGGACGATCAGGTCGAAGGGCCTCGCCTCGCGAAGGCTCTCCAGCGCCTTCTCCCCGTCGGAGGCGGTCTGTGTCTCTATACCCTCGCGGGAGAGTGCATGCTCGACCACGTCCCTAACGGCGGGGTCGTCTTCCACTATCAGTATCCTAATCATCAGAAACCTCCGGCAGTCTTACCTCGACAGTAGTACCCTTCCCTTTCTCGGATTGGAGATCGATCTCCCCTTCCATCCTCTGGATCAGCTCCTTGCAGATGGGCAAACCCAGCCCGAAGCCCTCCGAGTTGCTCCCGCGGTAGAAGCGCTCGAACAGGTAAGGGACGTCCTGCTCGCTTATGCCCGCGCCCTCGTCCTCCACGGCGATACAGGGCCCTTCGGCCCGCAGCCGGACGCGTCCGCCCTTCTCCGAGTGCTTGAGGGCGTTGCTCACGAGCACGAGGAGGGCCTGCTCGAGCCACTCTTCGTCCGCCCTGGCGCATCCCCCCTTGCCCTCGACGGATAATTCCAGCCACGAACTATCCGCGAGCGGCCCCATGCGCTCGGCGACCCGCGAGGCCACCTCCAAGAGGTCGACCTCCCCGATGTCGGGGTCCCTGCGGTCCCAACCGGTCTGGGCCAACTGCAGCAGCGTCTCCGAGAGGCGCTGCATCCTCTCCGCCTCCGAACGGATGTGCGTAAGGAAGCGATCCCGCACCCCTGCATCGTCGTCTTTTTCCGTGAGCAACAGGTCCGCGGCGCCGAGGATCGCCGTAATAGGTGTCTTCAGTTCGTGGGCGGCGTTGGCCAGGAAGCGCTGCTGGTTCGCCTCCAGGCGCCTGGTCTCGGAGAGGTCCCTGACGACTATCAGCACACCGCCCTTGTGCTCGTCGAAGGCCTGCATGCACTCCAGGTTGATCTGGAAGAACGTCTCGGCGCCACGCACCCGCGCCTCGCCGCACTCGCGCTCCTCCGCGCAGCGGGCGACGGCGTCGGGCAGGTCGAAATCCTCCCAGGGGTCCGGCAGTTCCTGGGGCTGCCAGACGCCGTGTACCCTCTCGGTGGTCATGCCAAGCAGCCTTCTCGCTGTGGGGTTGGCGAACATCACCTTCCCTTCGAGGTTCGTCGCGAGCACGCCCTCGCCGAGGTTCCCGAGAATAGCGTCGAGGGTTTCTTTGCTCTCCTCCAGCCGGCCAAAGGAGTCCTGAAACCTGGCGGTCATCGCGTTGAAGGACCTGGCTAGATCGCCCAGCTCGTCGTCGTAGCCGGGTTCTATGCGGGAGGAGAAATCCCCCTGCTCTATCGCTTTGGCCGCCAGGTTGAGCCGCTCGACCCTCCGGCTCAGCAGCGTGGCGACGAGCAGCATCAGGCCGCCCCCGACCACGGCGGCGATGGCCGCGGCCTCCACGTTGCTGCGGGAGAAGATCTCCAGTACCGTCGACTCGACGTTGCCCGAGACGAACGCGACCCCGCCCTGCAATCGGCCGTCCCGCACGACGGGCGCGGTGGCGACCCTGCGATCCCCTATGGGCTCATTAAGGCGCTCCCCGCGGGAGGCACTGCCGAGGACGCTGTCCGGGAACGGGGTCCTTTTCCCCGCCCGCGCGACGACTTCTCCCCGGCGGTCCACAAGGACCACCTGTCCGTCCGAGGTATTGGCGACAGACTTCGCGGCTTCGTCTGCCTCGTCGGGGTTCGCCTTCTCTACGGCAGTGGCCGCTGCCGCCGCCTGGGCCAGCGCGTGATCCCGCGAGTACTGGCCCAGGCGCGCCTTCGCCGCCTGCAGCCCATACAGCAATATCGTGCCTATCGCGAGCAGCACGATGAACACGGCCACCGCCGGCATCCATATACGAAACCTAAGCCCCACAACCATCCACTCTATACCCCGAAGGGCCGATCAGCCACCTCGTAAACCGGTCGGAATGGACGGTTCGTGGCCGGAGCCGTGCCTTTTTACCGAACCTTTACCGAACCCTAACCGGGCCATCATGGACGGCTAAGAGCGGCGGGAGATCATGGAGTAGGACGGACCGGGAAACGATGAGAGGTCGAGCGTGAGCGCAGGCGAGAACATCAGGTGGGAAAGCATCGCTCTGGGCTGGCTCGTTGCCCTCCCTGTGGGGCTCTTGCTCGGGCCGCTCTTGCGCGGGGCCTACGATGCGCTGACCGGGGCCTCCGTAACACCGGGAAAGCTCACCTCCGGGCTCGTAATCGTCTCCATCGTGACGGGGTTTCTCGCCTACCTCATCGGCGGTTACGTCGCCGGCAGGTTCGCCCGGAGGGCTGGCGGGCTGCATGGCGCCATGACAGCAATCTTCGGCGCGGCGGCCGGTGCGGTACTGGGCGCGTTCGGCGTCGCCGTCTCAGGGGGGATTCTCGTCGCCCTCATCGGACTCGGCTTCGGCGACGTCACGGCATCGGCCGCATTTGTCCTTTTCCTCGCCTACTTGTTCGGCGGTTACGTCGGCGGCAAACTGGGCGAGCCCTCACAACCAGCCATGAGACGCTTGGAAACCTAGAACGGTTCCGTCTCACGAACGTGTATCATGTGCTCCCTCTTGCATTTCCTTAACCAAAGCTTTGCCGCATGCTAACCCTCGCCCAATCCGGTGATGCTAAGCTCAAAAGATGTTGGAGGACTGATGATGCGCGCGAATCTTAGCAGCGCCACACCTCCCCCGGACGGCGGTGTGCACATCGGAAGGAGTCACGGAGCAGATTCGCGGTATTCACCGTTCTGGTGTCCTAGCTACTTGTAGGTGTCTGTCCCGTCTGCAAGCCGGAGCTTCCCGTCGTCGAGAAGATGTAGGTCGTCGTCGAGGTGAAGTCCTCACCCGGTTCTAGCACAGTCGATGGGAAGCTGGGCTGATTGGGCGAGTCAGGGAAATGCTGGGTCTCGAGCGTGAACCCGTCGCTCTGCCGGTAGGTGCGACCGCCTGTCCCCACCAGAGCGCCCACGAGAAAGTTCCCGGTGTAGAACTGCACGCCGGGCTGGTCCGTGTAGGTAAGGAGCACGCGACCACTCTCCGGATCCTCTGCTACCGAAGCCAGCCTCATACCGGAACCGCTGAGCACGAAATCGTGGTCGTAGCCGTGCGCAAGCACGAGCTGCTCATTGTCGTTTCGGATGTCGCGTTCGATGGGCTTCATCGTGCGGACATCGAACGGTGTGCCCGCAACCGGTGAGATCTCACCGGCCGGGATCAGGGTCTCATCGGTCGGCGTGTAGCTGTCGGCGTTGATCTTCAGATGCTGGTCGTAGACGTCCCCGGACCCCTCGCCTCGACCGTCATCTGACGCCCGTTAGAGAGAGCGTGTAGAGAGAGACGGGCTTATCGTCTACGCTTCCCCAATCCTGCCTGGTTATGCTCGAGCTGCCGCTGGACGCCCGCCCGTAGAGCGGGATGCTCACGGCGAACGCGAGCGCGTAACCCGTTATTACCCAGCCGGATTGAGCTTCGGAGGCCCCGAACTGGTCCCGGATCAAGGGTATTGCCACGTTGACCATGGTGTTCGTGAAGACCGAAACGAAGAGCGCGCAGATCATGACCGCCAGGAGAAGCCGGGTGCTTATAGTGTTCCGGCCACCATCAGTCGCCCTATCCTGCTCGGAGATCTTCCTCGCTCCTTCTCGATGCCGTCCGCCGCAGCACCAGCTATACCGAAAACGGCGGCTCACTAATCGTAGGCTGGGTGCTGGGGAGAATCAGATACACTTACGGGTAGTACCTGCGCGGCGGCCAACAACAGGGAGCGCGAACATGAGGTTGGTGATCTTCGGACCCACGGGCGGCACCGGGCGGCGGCTCGTGGAGAGGGCGATCGCAGAAGGGCACGACGTTACAGCCTTCGTCAGAAACCCCTCCAGGATGAGCGCGCGCCACCAGCGGCTCAACGTCTTCGTGGGAGACGCGTTCGACCCGGAACAGGTGCGGGAGGCGGTGGCCGGCAACGAGGCGGTGATCTCCGTTCTCGGCTCACGGCAACCCAGCAACCCGCTCTACCCGCGCAGACCGGGGGACCCGAACGGGGTGGCTTCGGCCGGCTCGGAGAATATCATCGCTGCGATGAAGGAGCACGGTGTGCGGCGCTTCGTGTGCCAGACGGCGTGGGGGGTGGGGGAGAGTAAGCGGGATCCAGACTTTGCTGGAGCGTTCTTTATGAACGTGCTCGTGCCACCCTTGCTCAGGGATGAGTACGCGGACAAGGAAGCACAGGAGAAGATCGTGGGAGAGAGCGATCTCGAGTGGATCATCGTGCGTCCGATGATCCTGACCAACGGGCTCTGGACGAACGACTACCGCGCGGGGGTTGACCTGAAACCCGGTAGGCGCCCTTACATCTCGCGGGCGGACGTGGCCCACTTCCTGACGGAACAGCTCACCGACGACACGTTCTTGCGCAGGACGCCGGCTATCGGCTACTGAACCCGGGCGCGCGATCGCCCAAGGGATACAATCGGCCAGGACCGATACCACAATGGGATGATAAGGATGAAGCCAGCGTTCGGGGGCGACGAGTACCGGGGACGGGTAGTCTCGAAGTAGCGTGTCCGGGGCTTGCTCGGATGCCGTAATGCGTCATCGGAGACCAGCGCGTCTTCCGGTTTCATCGACGCGGACTCTCTGCGTGCGCACTTGGGTACTGCCCAAGCAGCCAAAGCACCAGGAAATGATGTTCGCGCTCTGTTTGAAGGACCTGAAGGCCGACGGCCGCATTGGCGGCTACGATGCTGGTCTTCAAAGATGACGAGGGCAAGGTGTCCATGTCAGGTAGTACGAGAAGAGCGCTCTCCGGTACTCTCGAGGGCTTCGGCGAGCGCGGGGAAGAGCTCCGAGAGCCTAGGGTACAGCTCCTTGAAGACGCTGGTGTAGACTCTGTCGTAGAAGGCCGACGTCTCCTCGTCCGGCTCGTAGCTGGCCCCCTCTCCGGACATGGTCGCGGCCACGTCGCGGAGGTCTCCGGCGTCGTCGGTAGCGGCCGCCGCCATCATCGCGGCGCCGAGGCAGGTGGTCTCTATCTCCTTGCACGACGTCACAGGCCGTCCTGTGATGTCGGCGATCATCTGGCAGAAGAGAGGACTGCGAGCTCCCCCGCCCATCGCGAAGTACTTCTCGACGGGCTGACCGAGCCCCTTCTCCATGGCCTCGGTCTCCAACCGCTGCTCGAAGGCGAGCCCTTCGAGAACAGCCCGGTAGACGTGGGCTTTATTGTGCGTGCCCCGCAACCCGAACAGGACGCCCCTTGCTTGCGAGTCCCAATAAGGGGTTGAGGCCGCGTTCAGGTAAGGCAATAGAAGCAGCCCCTCCGCTCCCGGAGGAACCTGGCCCGCCGCCGTCTCGAGGACTTGCTCGGCGCTCAGATCCAGGCCCATTTCGTCCGCCCGGATGCCGCCGATGTTGTCGACGAACCAGTCGATGGTGTAGGTCCCGCCGCGCAGTAGGGTCTCCGGTACGTAGGTCTTCGGGATGGGTCCCGAGAGGGTGCGAAACTCGCGGCCCCAGGCGTAGTCGTCGCTGTAGGTGCCTGAGACGAGCGCCGTGCCCAGGTTGAGGTAGGCGCGTCCGGCTTCGGTTACGTTCGCCCCGAGGCCGGCGGCCTGCCCGTCTCCGGCACCGCCCACTACGGGCAATCCCGGCGGGAGCCCTGTCTCCTTCGCCACGTCTTCCCCGAGCTCGCCCACGACCGAGCCGGGCGGGGATAGTTCCGCGAGTTGTCCTCTCTCGAGGCCGATCTCACCCAGTATCTCGTCCGACCAGTCGAAGCTGCGCATGTCCAACAACCCAAGCGGGTCAGCGCACGCCCAGCTCGTGCGCCACTCACCCGTCAGTCGGTGGACGAGGAAGGCGTGCACGTCGAGCATCATAGACGTCCGATCCAAGATCTCAGGCTCGTTGTCGCGCATCCAGAGGAGCTTGTAGAGGGCAGGAGTCATGCTAGGTGGCTTGCCTGTTATCTCGTGCAACTTCTCCGAGCCGTACTGATCCACTTCCCTGTAAGACCTGGAGTCCAACCAGAGGATCGCCCGCCGCAGGGGATGGCCCTCTTCGTCAGTACAGACGAAGCTCTCCCGCTGGTGCGTTATGCCGAGGGCACGTATGCGACCCTTATCCACCTTCGCGGCGGCCTCCTTGAGGGCCACCTTTGTGGACTGCCACCACTCTTCGGCGTCCTGCTCGTACCAGCCAGGTCGGGGCGCCTCCAGCGGGAAGGTCGCCCGCCCCTCTGCCACGGAGTTGCCCTCTTCGTCCCAGACGACGGCCTTGGTCGCCGTGGTCGAGCAGTCGATCCCGATGACGTACTGGGCCATACTAATCGATGCCCTGCTTCATCCTCGTACCGGCCCCTCTCGCGATTACGCGCGCAACCTCCATTTAATTCCTCCTGTCGCTCCCCAGCGCACTATAGCATCCTGGCGTCGAGTGCCGCCCGGCGGAGGCCGCGCATGCTTCGCTTCCCTTGCTAAACTTACCGTGCCGAAGTATTCGAGGATGCGTGATGGAGCGGGGAGGTGGCTTTCTGTGAGGGCAGCGATGTTCTATGAGCCGGGCGACGTCCGGATGGAAGACGTGCCGGTGCCTGAACCGGGGCCTGGCGAGGTCCTGGTGCGTATAGGGGCAGCGCTAACCTGCGGCACCGACGTGAAGACGTACAGGCGCGGCCACCCGACCCTGATCACGGAGATCCCCTCCCCGTTCGGGCACGAGTTCGGGGGCACCATCGAGACGGTCGGCGAAGGAGTCGAAGGTTGGCGGACCGGCACTAGGGTAGTGGCGGCGAACTCAGCGCCGTGCAACCGTTGCTACTACTGTAAGGTTGGGGACCAATCGATGTGCGAGAACATCGCCTTCCTCAACGGCGCCTTCGCTGAGTACATCGTGGTACCGTCCCGGATAGTGGAGCAGAACCTCTACGAGATCCCCGAGGGTGTGGAGTACAGCAGGGCCGCGCTTCTCGAACCTCTAGCTTGCGCTGTGCACGGGATGGTGCGCACCCCCGTCTCGATGGGGGACACCGTTGCGGTTATCGGGGCTGGTCAGATCGGGCTGATGTTCGTCCGCCTTGCTACGGAGCGCGGGGCCAGGGTGGTCTGCGTCGATAAGAGCAGCGACAGGCTCGCGGTCGCAAGAGAGTTGGGGGCCGAGGAGACGGTAGAGGCCGCAGAGGGAGTTGACACCACCGAGGCCGTGCGCGAGTGGACGCCTGAAGGGCGGGGGGCCGACAGGGTGATAGAGGCCGTAGGCCTGCCCGAGCTGTGGGAGCAGGCCCTGCAGATGGTCCGAAAGGGGGGAGACGTCACCCTCTTCGGCGGGGCGCCTTCTGGGACCACCTTCGAGGTCGATACCGTATTGTTGCACTACTCCCAGATCACCATAAGGGGTATCTTCCACCACACCCCATACACCGTCCAGGTTGCCTTCGACCTGCTGAAGACGGGGAGGGTGGATCCCGAGCCCTTCATCTCAGGGGTCAGGCCGCTCGAGGACGTCGTGGAAGCCCTACAGCAGCACGGCCGCCAGGAGGGGATAAAGTACGAGATCCACCCGCCCGACGGAGGGTCCTCGTGAACCATCGCGACCTGAGAGAAGAAGTGGCCAGCGTCGCGAAACAGCTCATCGCCTCTGGCCTCGTGACGGGGACCTCAGGCAACGTCAGCGCCCGAACCCCTGAAGGCGACATTCTCATGACCCCGAGCGGCATCGACTACGAGGAGCTAGAACCGGGGGATGTCGTGCTCGTCGACGTAGAAGGCACCCTCCTGGAGGGCGCCCTCGAGCCATCCACGGAGACCCCGATGCACACCGGGATCTACCGCGCTCGCGCCGAGGTGGGGGCCGTTGTCCATACCCACTCCATCTACGCGACCACCCTGGCCTCCCTTGGATGGTCCATACCCCCTGTCCACTACATGCTCACAACCCTTTCGGAAGACGGACACATTCCGCTCGCTCCATACACCACCTACGGTACCGAGGAGCTCGCCGGCTACGCTGCCGACGCCCTTGGTGAGAGCCACAACGCGTGCCTGCTGCAAAACCACGGCACCATCACAGTGGGGGAGAGTGCCGAAGAGGCGTTCTCGAGGACAGTCGTGCTCGAGGAGATGGCCGAGATCTACTACCGCACCAGGGTCGTCGGAGAGCCCGTGCTCCTGACCCCCGAGCAGATCGAAGAGGTGGCGGCCAAGATCTCCGGCTACGGGCAGACGAAGCCTGCTTCGACGGAGGATAGTACCGGGTAGAGGGTTTTCGGCCAGGGGGTGAGATCATTGAGATTTTCCGGAGCGGTGGCGTGGGTAAGGTCCTCCTCCTGGCCTCACCGCAGGCAGACTACATCCTTGGTGAGGTCATAGGGGTAAACGGCGGAATGCTAATGGATTAGTAGTCGTCCTGTGTCTGGACGGTGGCTAGAGCGTGGACGGTGTCGCGTGTGGCAGGGTAGAGGTCTTTGTAGAGGGTGTACAGCTCGTCGTAGACGTCGCGGTTGTCCGGGTTGGGTTCGATGGTTTCGGCTATCGAGCTCCAGTCGGTGTCTGGTTCTATCAAGCCGCTTCCGATGCCTGCCAGGAGGGCGTTACCGTAGGCCGCGCCGATGGTTTGCTCGGGCAATTCCTGGGGCTCGTCGATGACGTCTGAGACGATCTGGGTCCACAGTCCGCCTTTTGTACCGCCGCCAACGGCCACCAGCCGCTTCGCCTCGCCGCCCGCCTCGTGCACGGCCTCCAGAAGGTGACGGATTCCGAAGGCGGTTGCCTCGAGCACGGCCCTGTACAGGTGGCCGCGGGTGTGGCGCAGGGTGAGACCGCAGATCACGCCCCGCGCGCTCGGGTCGCTTATGGGGTTGCGCTCCCCTGCGAAGTAAGGCAGCATGACGAGCCCTTCCGAGCCGGGCGGTACCCTGGATGCCTCCTCCGTGAGCTCCGCGTAAGATCGGCCATCGGACAGTTTCTTGATCCAATCCGTTAGAGCCCCCGACGTTGCCATGCCGCCGGCGAGAACGTTGGTGCCGGCGAGGGGCCCAGCTGTGCTCCAGAGGTTCGATGACGGGAGTGGATCTTCCACGATCTCCATGGCGAGGGCGGTCGTGCCGTACATGACCATCAGGTCTCCTGGCTCCCTCACGCCGATGCTGGCCGCCTCCGACCAGGCATCCACAGTTCCCGTCGCCACGGGGATGCCTGCAGGAAGCCCCGTAGCCTCTGCGGCTTCCTGCGTGATCTCACCCGCTATCTCCGCGGGCCAGCGCAGGTCAGGCAACTCAAGACCAGGGGCCACCTCCTCGGCCCACTCCCCGATCCAGCGGTGCTGCCTGTGGTTGTAGAGTGGCTCGCACATGCCCGCCGCCGGATGGTCGAGGACGTATTCGCCTGTCAACCTGAAGGCGACAAAGGTGTGGGACATGAAGAAGTATCTGGTCTCATCCCAGACCTCGGGCTCGTTGCGCCTGACCCATGCGATCTTGGGCCCCACCGACTGTGAGGTCAGGGGGTTGCCGCAACGCTCGATGATCTCCTCGTTTCCGTAACGCTCGGTCAGCTCCTCCACTTCGCGTTCGGCGCGGGTATCGACGCCGTAAAGGATCCCTGGCCGCAACGGTTGGCCATCCTTCCCGGCGGCGAGGAAGCAGGGGCCGATACCGCTCACGCATACTGCGGCTACGGGACCTTCGGCTTCTTCCAGGAGCTCCGAGCAAACGGCCGTGAAGTCCTTCCACCAGATCTCCTCGGCGTCATGTTCGACCCAGCCTGGACGGGGCATGGACACGTCGTGCGCCCGCTCGGTGGTCGCCACGACCTCGCCGCCGGGTCTGCACAGGACGCCCTTAGAACTCATGGTTCCAAGATCAATACCAAGCAGCAGCTTCTCGCTCATGTTGCTACCCCAATACTTTCTGGTGGCACTCGCGCCACCGGTCCTCACTGGCCCTCGGACCGCGCGCGTCCCAGACGTATACCTGCTCTCGGACGCACGCAGATCGTACTTGATCACCGCCGATCGTCGGAAGGTACCCCTGTGCTTCCATAAGTCTGGTTATTGTAGAGCACGCCAAAATTAGCCGCACGGGAATGGGGTCGGCCATCGGCCTGACGCTGAACAAATCCCCTGTGTTGTGCTATGTTACGCGCTTGCGCTCATGACGTTACGGGCGTGGTGTAGGGCAGAGATTTTCGCTGGAGGGGTTGGTTATTGAGGACCATAGAGGTCGAGAGGTCACGGGTCGAGCGGCGCAGGTCGGCGGTCGCAGAGATCCGGGAGCATCTCACGAGGCTCTACCGGGGTTTCGTGGGTTGGGCTTCCCTGTATGGGGACGTGTACGACAACGACGAGCTGGAGCGGAGGGAGCAGGTCGTAGGGCTTCTCGATGAGCTATCCAGGCAGTATCTGCCTAGATCCATGTGGCTTATGGAGGGCAACCGCAAGAAGATCGAGAACTACGTGAGGAGGGCGGAGGAGCTCTGCTCCGAGTTCTCTGCGGAGATCGAGGAGCGGGGCTACCACCGGGTGAGACGCAGCATGGAGAAGCGTGTTAGCAAGAAGCTGAGGCCGCTCAAGACCGAAGCCGAAACTGGCCTGGAAGCCGAGCTGGGTGAGCCCCGGCGCCCAGGGTGGCGCGAGCGCCTGCGGAATTCGTAGGCCTGATTTCTAGGCGCCGAGGGCTTCTCGGAGAAGCCGGAGCGTCTCTTCGGCGCAGCCCCAGGAGAGGGTCACGCCGGACCCCCCGTGACCGTAGTTGTGGACGATGGTGACATCGTTCGGGCCTTCTTCCGGTTCCAGGCGAATTTTCTGCCGGCCTGGCCTGAGGCCAACCTTATGATCAAGCACCTCGGCGCCCGCGAGGCGTGGCTCGAGCTTCGTGCAGCGGCGTAGGATGCCAGAGGCAGTTTCCGGGTCGGGTTCGAGGTCCCACTCGCCCTCGTCTGCCGTCCCGCCAAGGATGCAGTCGTCCGAGCGAGGGACGATGTAGGTGACGCCCTCCGGGTTCTCTTCGTCGAGAGCGAAACGGTCAAGGCCTGGGTTTCGCACGCGTACAATCTGGCCCCGTATCGGTTGCATCGAAGCGTCGCCTACGAGCTCCATGGCCCCCAGCCCGACGCAGTTGACCACCACCCGGGCTTCCCCGGCTACTTCCTCGAGCGAGGAGAGGGTGCGTTGCTCCACGCTTCCCCCTGCTGCTACGAAGTGGTCCATCAGGTAAGAGAGGTAGATCGGCATCTCGACAACGGGTGCCGTGAAAGCGTGGCCGTCCACGTAGCCGGGAGGTAGTTCGTCTTCGTAACATCGGCGGACGCGCGGTACGGCCTCGGCCCACCATGGGTCAGGGACCTGTTCGTGCCATATCTCTACGCCTTCGCGCATGAGGACGCCGGTCTCAGGGACCTCAGAGAGCACTTCGAAGACCTCGTAGGTCCTGCTTCCCCATGAGAGCACGCGGTCTTCCGGGTAGGCCTTGTACGGGTACCAGATCGCGGCCGCCACGCTCGAGGTCGTGGAAGGAGGCAACCCGGAAGTTACTATCCCGACCTCGAGGCCAGCCTCCCGCAGCGAGATGGCCGCCGTCAGCCCGATCACGCCGCATCCCACGACTACCGCATCCGCACGCGCCAACATTCCCTCCTCCTCGGACATACTATATGACCTGAGGAGTGGCCGCGCGACCTTCCGAAAGGACGAGCGTGTAGGATGTACCGGGTAACGGAGAGGCGGTCCCGGCCGAGGCTGGGCCCAGGATCTTACGGGGGACGGATGGCGGATACCAGTACGAACAAGGCGGGATACGTCGCGACCGAGGTTCTGGCGCGGGCCGGTGTCAGGCGCCTGTACACCGTGCCTGGCGAGAGCTTCCTGGAGATTCTGGACGCCGCAGAAGCGCACCAGGACCTCTCCCTCATCTCGACCCGCCACGAGTCGGGAGCTTCTTTTATGGCCGAGGCTGACGCCAAGCTGACGGGGGTGCCTGCTGTGGCGATGGCCACGAGGGGCGTGGGCGCGTCCAACCTCGCCATAGGGGTCCACACGGCGAGGCAGGACTCGACGCCGATGCTCGTGCTGCTTGGCCAGGTTGAGACGGACTTCCTCGGCAGGGAGGCGTTTCAGGAGGTTGACCTTCCCGCGTTCTACGCCCCGATCACGAAGTGGTCAGCGACGGTCAACCGCCCAGACCGGCTCGCCGAGTTCGTCGCGAGGGGACTGAGGGTCGCGACCTCGGGCCGCCCAGGACCTGTCATGCTCGCCCTGCCTGCCGATGTGCTCGGCGAACAGGTCCCCGACGACCCCGACGCCAGAATACAGCCAAGGCTCAAGTCGGGACCGGCGCCTGAGGAGGTTCGGGCCGTCGTCGACAGGCTCGCCGCCGCGCGCCGTCCCGTCGTTATCGCCGGCGGCGGGGCACAGAACGCGCGCGAGGCTCTGCTCTCCTTTTCAGAGGCCTGGGGCGCCGGCGTGTACGCGGCTTTTCGCAGGCAGGATGTTTTCCCGAACGAGCATCCGAACTACCTGGGGCACCTCACGCTCGGTACGCCGCCCGAGACCCTGAAGGCCTTGCAAGAGGCTGACCTCGTTCTGGTCGTCGGCTGCCGGCTGAGTGAGGTGACCACCCAGAGCTACGCGCTTCCCCGCGGCGACCAGGCTGTGATCCAGGTAGACATAGATCCCGACGAGGTGGGAGCGAGGGTCCCGGTGGAGATCGGCATGGTCTCTGATGCCGGGGCCGCCCTGGCCGCGTTCAACGCGCAGGCTCCTTCCAAGCCTCCGTCACGGGATTGGACCGAAGCCCACGGGGCCTACCTCGACTCGAGCAGCCTACCCACCCCCCGCGCTTCTGGGGGGATCGACCCTTCCCAGGTCGTCGGCGCCATGCGCGAAGTACTGCCCGAGGATGCGCTCTTGACCAACGACGCAGGGAACTTCTCGATCTTCATCCACCGCTACTGGCGCTACGACCACCCACACACGCAGCTCGCCCCCACAAACGGTGCGATGGGCTACGGTGTTCCTGCGGCGGTGGCGGCGAAGCTTGCGGCCCCTGACAGGAACGTCGTGGCCTGCTGCGGCGACGGCGGGTTCATGATGACGGGCCAGGAGATGGAGACGGCCGTCAGGTACGGCGCCTCCATAACCGTCATCGTCTTCCGCAACGGGCTACAGGGCACTATAGCCATGCACCAGAGGCGGGATCTCGGCCGCACCGCGGGCATCGAGATAGGGGACATAGACCTCGCCGGTTACGCCAGGAGCCTCGGCGCCGAAGGCCACACCGTGCGCGACCCCGACGAACTAGCACCGGCGCTCCAAGCCGCCCTGGCCTCGGACGCCGTCAGCCTGCTGGACGTCGTCACGGATCCTGACATTATCAGCCCCTCGGCCCGGCTCTCGGAGATCACCGCAGGGACTCCTTGAGGAGACTAGCCTCGCTACTCGCCTGGGCCGCTAGAGGCCCCGGTTCTTCGTTGTCGGCCGGTTACACTAGCGGCATATGAAGGATGTGGACGGGCGGTTGGCGGAGGAACGTGCCAGGGTCGAGGCTGAGTACCGGCGGGTGCTCGAGAGCTCGGTCGATTTCGAGCGCGGGATCAGGAACCGCTGGCGAGACAAGGCGAAAGACAAGAACCAGCGCATCGCCGAACTTGAGACGCAAGTCGCCGACCTGAAACGGCGCCTCGGGGAGAGCTCGAATTAGGCATCACACATCCTTCCTGTCGGACGTAGATCTTGGTGCGGTGGATTCCCGATTTCGCGGGAACGACGCATGGGAGATCCGTCAAGTGCGCCCGCAGAGTCCGAACCCGGTCCCAACGGACGTGGATATGGCAAGCTGATGCCTGAAACCTGTAGTAGCTACTTTGCGGACAGGTACGAGGAGACGAGGTCGGCGTAGATCTTCTGGGCTTTGGGGCGCAGGTGGTAGCCGTCTCTGTAGAAATACTCGGGATGGCTCACGCTCGCCGAGTGCCAGTCGACTAGCACCGCGTTGGGGTGTCTCTTTACCCCTTCGGAGATCACCTCGTTGTTAGGTTCCTCCCAGGAGCGGGGGACCTCGACGTTGACGAAGGCGACCCTGTCCACGCCCGAGAGTATGCGCATGATCTGTTCGAACTGC
>JBBPYN010000040.1:0-27024 GCA_038199875.1 Rubrobacterales bacterium | reverse complement strand
AGCGGCGGTTGTGACACCATTGCTGGTGCGGGTCCATGCGAACATACCTCTTGTCTGGGAGTCGAGTACCAAACAAGGATGTCGCAGGACCCGCATATAGTTCAACTCAGCTCCCGTCCACGGTTCCATGGAGCGCTACCATCTCTCACTGGCTGGTGATTATTTGGGACATTTTGACAGCGTCACTATATCCTCAACTTCCTCATTTATGAGATGGCTTCTACCCACAAACGGCGCCCGCGCCAAACGGACATCCCTATCACTCATGTATCATGCGAGAGATCACGGTGTACAGAAAGCTTACGCGCAGGAGGTTCCTGAGGCTCGCTGGGGCCGGTGTGGCCGGGGCGGCGCTGCTGGGCGGAGCCTACGCACTCTGGAAGACGCCCGAGCAGGCCTCAGGCGCTATTCGAAGCGTCTCTCGCAACATCCCACCGGGACCACACCGTGTCGGCGAGTTTACCGTCTTGCTTGAGACCAGCCGAGACCCTGCGGATACCATTCTGAGCGTTGCGCACGTCTCGCGGCCCGACAGGATACTGTGGCGGAGCATACCCGGGGAGAGCTTCGTCTGCGCCGCCAGGGGAGAGGAGACGGTCCGCCAGTCGAGGGCGCACCTCACCCTGGAGGATAAGGTCAGGGACCTGCATGCCGACCAGACCGTAGACCGCGTCGAAGAGCGGGGTGAAGGGCTTGTGATCTCAGGCCGGCTCATCGGCGGGGACGACCCCGAGGGGATCGGCTATACGATCACCTTCACGCCTGTTACCGGCGGTAGGTTACGGTTCGTGGTCGAAGTCGGGGAGCCGTACGATCGGGTCTACCTGACCCACGCCTCTGCCCCGGAGGAGCGCTTCTTCGGCTTCGGGACCCAGTACACATACTTCGACATGAAGGGACGCGTCGTGCCCATCCTGATCCAGGAACAGGGCATAGGCAGGGGAGAGCAACCCGTAACCTGGGCCGTCGACTGGAAGGCCGGCGCCGGCGGCACTCCCTACACCAGCTACGCCAGCGTGCCGCACTACATGACCAGCGAGGCCCGTTCCCTCTTCCTGGAGAACTACGAGTACTCGACCTTCGACCTTAGGGAGAACGATAGGGTTCAGGTTTGTGTCTTCTCCTCCCGGATGAGAGGTCAGATACTAAGCGCGGACACTCCTGGGGGCCTGATCGAACAGTACACCGAATACTCGGGCAGGATGCGTCCACTCCCAGAATGGATCCTCGGCGGCGCGGTCGTTGGATTGCAGGGCGGTACGGACAAAGTACTCGAGATATCCGACAGGCTCGAAGCCCTCGATGCGCCAGTCGCCGCCTTCTGGCTACAGGACTGGGTGGGACAGCGGCAGACCAGCTTCGGTACCCAGCTCTGGTGGAACTGGGAACTGGACCGCGACCACTACCCCGGCTGGAACTCGCTGCGGGAGAGCCTGCAGACAAGGGGCGTCAGGGTAATGACCTACATAAACCCATTTCTCTGTGACGACGTCTCGAAGAAGGAGGATCACCGCCGCAACCTCTTCGAGGAGGCCGCGGAGAGCGGGTACCTCGGGGTGGATGGCTGACTTCGGTGAGGGCCTACCCTACGACGCGGTGCTGTTCTCGGGCGCCGACCCGAAGGCATACCACAACCGCTACGCTGAAGAGTGGGCAAGAGTCAACCGCGAGGCCATCAGCGAGGCGGGCCGCGACGACGACATCGTCTTCTTCAACCGCTCTGGTTACACAGAGAGCCCCCGCTACATCACCCTGTTCTGGGTCGGTGACCAACTAGTGGACTGGGACGAACACGACGGCATAAAGAGCGCCGTCACCGGGCTGTTGTCCAGTGGACTCTCGGGCTACAGCCTGGACCATTCGGACATCGGTGGCTACACTGCCATAGATAATCCCGTGTTCAGGTACCATCGCTCCAAAGAGCTGCTGTTGCGTTGGATCGAACTAGGCGCCTTTACGACCGTCTTCCGTACCCACGAGGGCAACATACCCGAGGTCAACCACCAGATCTACTCGGACGAGGAGACCCTCGAACACTTCGTCCGCTTCGCCAAAATCTATACGGCCTGGAAGCCCTACAGGATAGCACTGGTACGGGAGGCCTCGGAGAAGGGACTCCCGGTCGTCAGGCATCCCTTCGTTCACTACCCAGAAGATCCCGAGGTGCTCGGCCTGAACTACCAGTTCATGGTCGGCCCCGAGTTCATGGTGGCGCCTGTGCTCGACCCCGACACAGACACTGTGGAGGTCTACCTACCGGCCGGAAGCTGGCTACACCTCTGGACGGGGACGAAATACGGCTCGCCGGAACGCGGCGTCCACGAGACGGTCCCTGCCCCCATCGGGAAGCCTGCCGTCTTCTACCAGGCAGGTTCTGTCGAAGGTATCCGTTTCGGGGCAGAGATCGGGCGTCGGGGACTACTGTGAGGGTAGAATAGAGGCGTTCTTTTCGTGTGGGGGACCTTCATGAACCGGGAGAACGTAACCAGCGGCACGATATGGGAGAGCAGGGTCGGCTACTCGCGCGCCGTCAGACGCGGACCGTTCGTGTACGTATCGGGGACCACGGCTACAGACGGGAGTGGGGGATACGTAGGTGTTGGGGACCCTTACGCGCAGACGGTACAGGCCATAAATAACATCAAGGTAGCGTTGAGGGCCGTCGGGGCTGACCTCCCGGATGTGGTGCGGACCAGGATCTACGCGGTCAACATCGAAGATTGGGAGAAAATAGGCGATGCCCACGGCGAGTCCTTCGGGAAGATCAAACCAGCCACCAGCATGGTAGAGGTCAGCCGCCTCATAGCGCCCGAGATTCTGGTCGAGATCGAAGCCGACGCCCTGATCGACGAAGACGCGCAGGGAACCCTGTAGGGGCGGGTTTCAAACCCGCCCCAGAACGCGAACCCGCCCAATTCAAATCCGCCCCACGAATAGGGGGCCCTGTAAAGGGCTGTAGGGGTGCGTAGGGGTCGTTCGGCGTATGAGGACGATGCGTCGTTGGTTCGCCAGCCGCCCCTACAACCATGGCCCGTGCTTATCCGATCTCGGAGGCGCGGCCTGCGGCGTCTTCGAGGGCCTGGAGGGCTGAGGCTTGATCCATCCCCGTGCTCCTGAGCAGGTCTACGGCGGCGGACCTGACCTGGCCGACGAGGACGCTGATCCCGAGCTCGTGGCGCTCTTCTAGTATCCCGGTGGCGCTTCTGGCCGCTTCTAACGCCCACCTGCGTGCCTCCTCTGGTCCCCCTCCGTCATCCAGGAACACGGCCAGGGCCCTTACGGACCGCGAGAGGTCGAGCACGGCCTCCGGTAGTTGCGGCGCTATGGTGTCCCCCCGCCTGACGGCGTTGTAGACGCCGCGCGCCAGGACGCGGGTGTTTATGACGGCCAGCTCTATCCTGACGCCGGCGCTACCGTAGAGCTCGAGCTGCCTCAAGGACCTGCGGCGGGTGGGGGAGAGCCTGGCCGTCTCGTGGCCCGCCTCCAGCGCCTCGTTCAGGGTCCTGACCCTGCCGTCTATCTCCCTGGACCGTTCCAATACACGCTGGGCCCGCCCCGCGTCGCCCTCTTCGAGCACGCCTGAGATCTCCTCGAGTACCCCGGCAAGCTCGTCGAAGACCGGGGCTGCGGCCCGCTCGACCAGCCGCTCCGGGTTGATGGGGAAGAGGTAGTTGATCACGAGCGCCACCCCGCCGCCGATGAGCGCGTCGACGAAGCGGTCGGGCGAGAAGACGGCGCCGGGGGGCTGCAGCACGATGACGAGGATCGCCGAGACGGCCGCCTGGTTGACGAGGAGCGTCCCTCCCCCGAAGAACACCGCCGTCGCCATCGCCAGGAGCACGACGACCGCGATCTGGAGCGTCCCGTTCCCTATGACGAGCACTAGAAGGTCGGCCACCGTGAGACCAACGGCGACGCCGAAGACCAGCTCCACGGTGCGCCTGTTCCTACTGCCGAGTGTTACGCTCAGGCAGATAACGGCTGCTATCGGGGCGAAGAAGGGTTGCCCGTGCCCGATGAGCACCTCGGCCAGGAAGTAAGCCAGGCTCGCGGCAACCGCCGCCTGCAGGACCGGCCATACGTTGGTCTTGAGGCGGCCGTAACCAGCAGAGAGACCGTCCCGAACCCTGGAAAACAAACGTCCTTCTCTCAAGGAGCCAACCGCATCAACCCTCCGCGAACTATACAACCTCCCAAGGCTACCGGCCTGGGCCGAGCAGAGCGTCCTTGCGGGGGTCGGCGAAGAAGCCCATCACGGCGTCAGGGTCCCTGCTCCTCCAGGCGTCTTCGAAGGCGAGAGCCGCGAGGACGCTCTTCGGACCTGGCCTCGCCGTGCGAGATCAGGTCCTGGATAAAGTGTGGATCTCGGTGACCGTCTTCGGCTCATCCTCGAGCTCGCCAGGGTTTATCTGGATCACCCAGATCTCGTCAGGACTTTCGTCGGTAAGCTCCTTGATGGGCGGGTTCTGCGAAAAGAGACCGTCCCAGTAGGTGCCACCGTCGAGGCGCACGGAGCGGAACAGGGTCGGGATGGCGGCCGAGGCCAGGATCGTCTCGGCGGAGATCCTATCTCGCCTTGTGCCCGCTGCCTGGGGCGAGACACCGTGCCTACGAGAATGCCTCCACTACCCCACCAGCCTTCTTCAGCCCTGCGCCCGATGAGCCCGCGCAAACCTCAGTGTGTCCTGGATTCTACGTCAGGGAGGGTATTGTTGCTCGCTTGAGACAATAGCCTCTCCTGCGACAGAGGTCAGACTGCAACGGGGGTAGATTCGCACCATGATGTAGGGGGAGCCTCGCCTCGTCGGGCCGGCGCGTGTGTTTCGGCCATATAATCTCAGGTGATAACAGACGAGGAGGTTCTTATGAATCGTCAGCGAGTAGAGCCTGGTCCTGGACAGGAGTCCGTCTGGGACTACCCGCGTCCGCCCAGGCTCGAGGACGTGGACAAGAAGGTCAAGGTCGTCTTCGGAGGCGTGACGCTCGCCTACACCACAAGGGCGAAACGCGTTCTCGAGACAAGCCACCCGCCCGTCTACTACATCCCTCCAGAGGACATCAGGATGGAGCATCTAAAACCCTCTGGCGGAGGCTCCTATTGCGAGTGGAAGGGCCTGGCCAGCTACTACGACGTCGTGACGGAAGATAGTGAAGCATCGCGGGCCGCGTGGTTCTATCCCGACCCGACGCCGTCGTTCACGAGCCTCGAAGGCTACGTCGCCTTCTACCCATCCAGGATGGACGGGTGCTGGGTCGGGGGGGAGAAGGTCGAGGCGCAGGAGGGGGACTTCTACGGGGGTTGGATCACCCCCAACGTAGTAGGTCCTTTCAAGGGTGCCCCGGGAACCTGGGGCTGGTAGATACACAGTGGATGCCGCAAAGCTCCGCAAAGAATACACCCGCGCCGGCCTGCACGAAACCGATTTGCCTTCCGACCCCGTAGTCCAGTTTCATGAGTGGTTCGAAGAAACCCTCGCAGCAGACCTGCACGAGCCGAACGCCATGATCCTCGCCACCGCCACACAGGACGGCCGTCCCTCCGCACGCACCCTCCTTCTGAAAGGCTACGACCAGCGTGGCTTCGTTTTCTACACCAACTACGAGGGACGCAAGGCCGGCGAGCTGGAGGCAAATCCCGCGTGCGCCCTGCTGTTCTACTGGGGCGAGCTGGAGCGACAGGTCAGGATCGAAGGCCACGCAAACCGCCTCTCGGAAGAAGAGTCGGACGCCTACTTTGCGAGCCGCCCGCGCGGGAGCCGTCTCGGGGCGTGGGCCTCACAGCAGAGCCATCCCGTCGAGCACAGGAGCGTTCTCGAAAAGCGGGTACGGGCGCTCGAAGTGGAATATGAGTCGCGTGAGATCCCACGTCCCCCTTTCTGGGGCGGCTACAGGGTCGAGCCTGACGTTATCGAGTTCTGGCAGGGACGCGAGAACAGACTGCACGATCGTCTGGTCTATCGGCGAGCCGGGGAGGGGTGGAAGATGGAGCGTCTGCAGCCGTAAGGACGCGGGAAGTTCTGCCTTGCTGCTAAGATGCGTATCGCTGTGTCTTTGAGGAGGAGGAGATCTCTTGAAGCTGGTCACGTATTCGGTGGATGGTGGGGAAACACGCGTAGGGGCGTTGGAGGGCGAAGAGATAAGGCCGCTCGCGCACGAGGATATGATCGAGTTCATCGAGTACGGCGGTAGCCCAGAGCCAGGCGAGGACACCGTGGCACTCGGGGATGCGCGTATACACGCCCCGATAGCTGGGCCTGAGAAGGTCATCGGGATAGGCCTCAACTACGAGGACCACGCGGCCGAGACAGGGGCCGACATCCCGGAGAAGCCCATCGTCTTCGCCAAGTATGCGAACACGGTGATCGGACCGGGCGAAACCATCAGGATACCCCCCATAACCGAACAGGCAGACTATGAGGCCGAGCTCGCCGTCGTCATCGGGAGGGCCGCCCGCAACGTTCCCGAGTCCGAAGCCCACGACTACGTCTTCGGCTATATGAACGCTAACGACGTCTCCTCGCGCGACCTCCAGTTTTCGGAGGGTGGGCAGTGGACGCGCAGCAAGTCCATAGACACCTTCTGCCCCATCGGGCCCTACATCGCGACGAGGGATGAGATCGAAGACCCGCAGAACCTCTCCATCCGCTGCATCCTCAACGGCGAGGTTATGCAGGACGGGACGACCTCGAAGATGATTTTCTCCGTCGCCGAGCTCGTCTCCTTCCTCTCCCAGGGCATGACCCTGGTACCAGGAGACGTGATCGTCACGGGTACTCCACCCGGCGTCGGCGCGGCCCGCGACCCGCAGGTCTGGCTCAAGGCCGGGGACGAGGTGACGATCGAGATAGAGGGCCTCGGTACCCTGACCAACCCGGTCGAAACAGAGTAAGGGATGGATTTGCTCGCAGGGCTCGGCACCGTCCTGCCGGGGGACCGTATCGTCTCGGGTGAAGAGGAGCTGAAGCGCCACGGTGGCGGCATCTTTACCTACCACGCCCCTGTCAGGCCCGATGCCGTCGCCTACCCGGAGAGCTCCGATGAGATAGTGGAGGTCCTCCGCTTCGCCAACGAGCATCGGATTCCCATCGTGCCCTTCGGGCAGGGGAGTAGCCTTGAGGCACACACCATACCCGTCCGCGGCGGCATCAGCCTCGATGTTGGGAGGATGGATCTCATTCTGGAGGTCAGGCCAGAGGACTTCATCGCGCGGGTTCAGCCTGGCCTCACCCACGGGACGCTAAACGCGGCATTGGCCGAACACGGGCTTCTTTTTCCAGTCGACCCCGGCTGGGACGCTTCGCTCGGCGGGATGGCAGGCACCAACGCGAGCGGGACGAACGCCGTCAAGTACGGGGTTATGCGGGATCAGGTCCTCGGCCTCGAAGTCGTGCTCGCAGACGGGAGGGTGATACGTACTGGCGGCATGGCCATGAAGTCCTCTGCTGGGTACAACCTGACCGGGCTCTTCGTCGGGTCGGAGGGGACCCTTGGTGTTTTCACGGAGTTGATCCTACGCCTCTACCCGGTCCCAGGGCGCATCGTGGCCGCCAGGGCGGTCTTCTCTGACATCGAGGCGGCGGGACGTGCCGCGGTGGCGATGATCCGGACCGGCATGGGGATCGGACGCGTCGAGCTGGTCGACGCCCGCACTGTGGGGGCCGTCAACGCCTACAAGGGCACAGACTACGCCGTCGCCCCGACGCTCTTCCTGGAGTTCAGCGGCTCGGAGGCGAGCGTCGAGAACGACGTCGAGGTGGCCCGCGGAACCTCAGCGGCGGAAGGTTGCTCTTCGTTCGATGTCGAGGCCGATGAGGAGGCCCGCGAGAAGCTCTGGGAGGCCCGCCACGACGCGGCCTTTGCCATCCGCGACCTTTACCCCGGAATGGGAATGATGACCACGGACGTGTGCGTCCCTATCTCCGATCTTCCAGGGGCCCTGCGACACGCCCGCGACACGGTCGAATCGCACGGCCTGGACAGTGCCATCCTTGGCCACGTCGGGGACGGGAACTACCATGCCGTCTTCCCCGTTGACCCGGGCGACGAGGCCGACCAGGAGCGGGCCGAGGCGGTCAACGCCGAGATCGTCGACTACGCCCTACAGCGCGGCGGCACCTGCACCGGCGAACACGGTATCGGCCTGGGAAAGACCGGGCACCTGCAAAGAGAACACGGTGACTCTCTGCCGCTAATGCGCGAGATAAAAAGGATCGCCGACCCTAACGGCATCATGAACCCGGGCAAGATCTTCAGCGACGAATAGTGCCAACAGCCCGAAGCTGGCCGCCGCCGGAGGCTTCCAACTCGAACCCGTAGAAGTGCCATCGAACGGGTCTTCCAGGTTTGATCGCTATTGGACCGACGGTCGTGGAGGGCTGTAGAATTATGGGTTGTCGTGAGGAGGTGTTTGGGCCAGATGGAACCGGACAAAGCATCGTACAGGACTGTAAAGGTTATAGGCGTGCTCTTGATCCTCGAGGTGGTAGGGCTCGTCGCCATCGGCGGCTTCGAGTTCTCGCAGATCCACTGGAGGGGACTCGAACTGGAGAGCCAGCAGCACGACGCCGTGGAAGTTGCGGTCTTCGCCCTCTTCGTCCCTTCCGGCGTCCTGACGCTAATGTCGGCGCTGAGCTTCCTGTTCATGCGCCGCAGGGGGTGGCTGCTGGCGGCGATCGCGCAGGGATTGAGCCTTGCGGTGTCCCTGTGGCTATACTCCTGGTTCCAGCCTACCTACGTCTACCCGATCATGGCCTACTGCATACTGATGATCTTCTACCTCAACTCCACCGACGTGAGGGTGGTCTTCCTTCCCAGACGGAACTCTGGAGCCTCGTATGAAGGCTGACCAGCCCACAGTGGCAGACACCACGGCCCTGCTCAGGCGCTTCGAGCCTGTGATCCGGTCGGCCAGGGGCGACAGGTTCTACCCGATGGATGTCGAACCCTACGTGCGAAACTGCAGCCTTTGGGTGCAGAGGCCGGGCCAGGAGGCCGTGCGCGTGGTACCAGACGGCAAGTTGAGCCTGGACCGGCTCTCGCAGCAGCCCCTCGATGAGGCCGGGGCCGTGCACTTCCTCAAGCTCAGCGACGCCGAGGAGATGGACCCCGACTCGCGCGGCGGGCGCCTGCGGCTGTTCCGCAGAAGCGCCAGGAACCGCAAGGAGTCTAGGGAGGCATTCAGGGCCGGGCGGGGCCGTCTCGCCCGCGTCGGGTACTCCTCCCGCTTCGTCGACGCCCTTTATTCCATCGCCCTCCTCGCCCGCGGGAGGGTGCCTGGAGAAGCGGCGGCTGCGGCTTCGGAGGCCTACGGGCACATAATGGCCGAGCACGAACACTACCGCTACCACGGGCGCGTGCTCAGGCAGGACGGTTGGATCGTCTTGCAGTACTGGCTCTTCTATCCTTTCAACAACTGGAGGAGCGGCTTCTTCGGTGCCAACGACCACGAGGCCGACTGGGAGAAGGTCTTCATCTACCTCTCCGAGTCGGAGTCGGGGGAGGTCAGGCCCGAGTGGGTGGCCTACGCGGCCCACAACTACACCGGGGACAATTTACGTCGGCGCTGGGACGATCCCGAGGTCGAGAAGGTGGGGGAGCACCCTGTGGTCTTCGTCGGCGCTGGCTCCCACGCCAGTTACTTCGCCCCAGGCGAGTACCTGACGGAGCTGACCGTGCCCCTGCCCGCGCCCATAGCGAGGATGACGAACTGGGTCAGGTCCTTCTGGAAGACGAGGCTCGGCCAGTACGTGGGGGACGGTGGAGGGGGCGACGGGTCACCCTACTTCAGCATCCCCTTTGTGGACTACGCCCGCGGGGACGGCCTCAGCTTCGGGGAGGGGGGGGAAAGGGCGTGGGACGAGCCAAGGCTTCTCGACGGCCCGATCCCCGACTGGGTTTCCGGCTATCGTGGGCTGTGGGGGCTCTACGCCAGGGACCCCTTCGAGGGCGAGGATGCTCCGGCGGGGCCGATGTACAACCGCGACAAGAGCGTCGCCCGTGCCTGGTACGACCCCGTGGGATGGGCAGGCCTCGACAAGGTGCCTCCCCCGACCGAGACGCTGGAGGCCGTCCGCCAGCAGCGGGAGGACATCGTCACGAGATGCGGCGACTTGCGGGCACAGATCGACGAGAAGAGCAGGGAGCTCAAGAAGCTCGGTACCGGGCTCGCCGCGATGCGCGGCAGGTCCCACCTCGACGCGCCCCGCGGGGAAGGAGCGAACCGCGTCGCCCAGCTCTCAGGGGAAATCGACCGGCTCCGCGCCAGGCTCGCAACCGATGAGGCCGTCTCCGCGTCGCTTGCGGAGTACGCCGGCCGGCTGAGGGCCGGCGAACGCGACCCCGTACGCGCCCACATCTCCCGGGCCCACACCCCCGCCTCAGAAAACGATCTCAGGGTGAGCCGCGTGGCCGAGACCTGGGCGGCCGTAAGCGTGAGCCTCATGATCATCAGCTTCGTCGTGATCGCGCTCTTCGAGCGGCAACACCTGATCTCCATGCTGGTCTTCAGCATCGCGTTCTTCGCTTTCGTCGAGGCGGGTTTCAGGGGACGTCTCGTCAACCTGGTGAGCAGCGCCAACATCGGGCTCGCCGTGGTGGCAACGCTCGTCATCGTCTACGAGTTCTTCTGGCCGCTCGTCATCGTGGCCGTACTCGTTGTCGGCCTCTACGTCCTCGTGGACAACCTGCGCGAGCTGAGAAGATGACGCAAAGCGATGCCGCGCGAGATTCCTGCTCCGGTTAGAATAGGCTCACTATGGCGCGTACGATCAGGGTGGTAGTCGCGAAGGTCGGCCTCGATGGGCACGATAGGGGGGCCAAGATCATCGCCCGCGCCCTGCGCGACGCGGGGATGGAGGTCATCTATACGGGCCTCCACCAGACCCCAGAACAGGTCGTCGAGGCGGCCATCCAGGAGGACGCCGACGCCATCGGCATCTCCATCCTCTCGGGCGCCCATATGACGCTCGTGCCCCGAATAATCGAGCTCCTTGGGGAGAACGAGGCCGAAGACATCCTCGTCTTCGTCGGCGGCACCATCCCCAGAGTAGACATCGAGAAGCTCAAGGAGCTCGGCGTCGGCGAGGTCTTCACCCCGGGAACACCGACGAAGAAAGCTGTAGAGTACGTAGAGCAAGCCGTACCTAGCAGCTAGCTATTAGCGGTTAGCAAGCCAAGAGCTAATAGCCGCCGACCGGAGGGAGGCAAGTGGATTACGTCAGGGTAGAGAGTGACGACAGTGTGGCCGTCCTTACCGTAGATCGCCAGGAGAAGTTGAACGCCCTCGATGGGCAGGTTGTCGAGGAGATCGGTCAGGCGCTTCTTGAGCTCGAGAGCGAGGGGCCGCGTGTGATCATCGTGACAGGGGCCGGCGAGCGGGCCTTTATAGCGGGGGCCGACATAAGGGCCATGAGCGTCATGGACCCCATCGAGGCCAAGCGCTTCTCCGAGATCGGCCACGCCGCGATGGCCCTTCTCGACAGGAGCCCCATCCCGACCATAGCGGCGGTGAACGGCTATGCCCTCGGCGGGGGCTGTGAGGTAGCGCTCGCGTGCGACATCCGCATAGCCTCAGAGAACGCGAACTTCGGCTTCCCCGAGGTGGGACTCGGCATCCTCCCCAGCTTTGGCGGCACCCAGCGCCTGCCGCGCCTGATCGGGCCTGCCCTCGCGAAGGAACTCATCTTTACCGGACGGCGCATAGGCGCCGAGGAGGCGCGTGAGATCGGGCTGGCCAACCGCGTCGTCGGGAGGGGCGAGGCGCTCTCCGCGGCCAGGGAGCTCGCGGAGGAGATCTCAGCGAACGGACCGCTCGCCGTCAGGCACGCGAAAGCGGCAGCGAACCGGGCGCTCGACACCGACCTCATAAGCGGCCTCGAGTACGAGGCCGACCAGTTCGCCCTGCTCTTCGCCACGGAGGACGCCCGCGAAGGGATGAACGCCTTCGGCGAGAAGCGCAAGCCGAAGTTCGAGGGAAGATAGTCAACGAGACCAAGATCCGGGTCCGCTACGCCGAGATCGACGCCCAGGGCCACGTCAACAACGCCACCTACCTCTCCTACTTCGAGGTAGGACGCGTCGAATGGCTGCGCGCCACGGGCCAATCCTACAGGGAGATGGAGAAGCGGGGCCGCGGCCTCGTCGTCGTCGAGGCGCTGCTCTACTACCGCAGACCCGCCTACTTCGACGACGAGCTGACGCTCCGCACGGAGCTTGCCGATCTGGGCAAGGCCTCGCTCCGCTTCGATTACGAGGTGTCCCATGACGGGGAAGTGCTCACTTCGGGCCACACCCGCCACGCCTGCGTCGACCTCACGACCGGCAAACCCGTCAGGATGCCTGAGGAACTGCTCGAGCTCGCGCCAAACATACAGTAATACGGAAAGGGTATTGTGCCGTTACTTACCATCTTGTACGCTACCCTCTGTCCACATATGGAGCCGGCGAACATCCGGGCATCCGGAAAGCCGGGGGTAGCCCGGGAACTCTGGCGCTATCGGGGCTGGTAGGGCATCATGCGGGTACACATCCAAGGGGAGGCCGTCATGGGAACCATAGCAACCGTCGCGGCCAGCGGGCTCATCGAGGAGCTGCTCGAGGCCCACAACTCCCCCGACCTCGACCGGGCGGCGCTGCTGTACGCCGAGGACTGCGAGTACGTCAACCGCGCCTACGGCATCGAGCTGAGGGGGCGAGACGGCCAACGCGCGAACATGCAGGCCTTCCTGGATCGCTTCCCCGACCGAAAGCTAAGGCCTCGTCGGGTCTTCGCGGACGAGGGGGAGCCGCGGTGGAGGCTGAGTTCGTGGCCACGAGTCTCGAGCTATCCCGAGTTACCGGTTGGTAACTGAACTGATCCGGTTGGGAGGAATCTATCAAGGCCACGCCCGCCACCTCGTCGGGATAGCGGGCGGCGTAGGTCTGCATGTACAGGCCGCCGAACGAATGGCCAACCAGCACGTAAGGCCCGTCGATGTTGGCGCCCTCGAGCAAGGCGTGGAGTTCGCTAGAGATCTGCTTGGCGTCCCGGGGTTCGGGGCCCATCTCGCTCCAGCCCATCCCCGCGCGGTCGTAGGCGCACACGCGTGTGGTACCGGAGACCTCCTGCTGCACCCTGACCCATTGGGCCGACATTTCCCCCGATCCCCCATCCAAGACCGCGGTCGGGCTGCCCTGGCCCACGCAGTTTATGTGTAAGCTGAGCCCCTTTACGTCGACCACCTTGCCGGGCGGAGGATAGGCTCGTTCGGCAAGATTTGTAGCGATTGCTTGGTAGATCGCTCCGGCGACGGCGAGGACCAAGAGGGCGACGATCAACCCCACGAGTGCCTTTCCGATCCGCCGCATGAGCCTTCTGGCCGTACCACTGTTCACGCTCGCGGAAGGGTTTTAGTTCCGCTTCCTTGCTAGTTACTTTCGTGAACATGCTTGCGCGTCTCCTTGCTCCCGCCCAGGAACAGGCAGAGGGTGGTCGGAGGTAGCTGGCCCTGGTCTAGAAGGGGGCAGGTAGCGATCCTACGCCAGCAACGCGGCGGTCTCTTGCCACACAACGACTGCATCATATCCCGTCAGCGATAGATACACATCACGCAAACGAATTAGTTTTTGATTCTTTTTGGCAAACTTCCCAGAACTCCGTAAAACGGAAGTCCAAGTTCACGAAACGAAAATAACTATGTCGGCCAGTTTGCGGCTCTCTTCGGTGACAGAGCGCCTTCCAAGAACGCGCCCGAGGTTCCGAAGGCGCTCAAAATACCGTTTCTATGCAGGATGATGAATGTCGCGGAGGTGGCGTTCTCTGAAGTTCGCAGAAGGCCGAAACTTGCGAAATTCTGCTAACCAGCCTTACCCACATTCGGATCGATGCAGGTGAAATTAAAGGGCTGGAGTATCAGAGTATGCGCTTATCGTGGCTCCTCGGCGGCTCTGGCAACACGCAGTAATCGGAGCGCGAGGACGACCGTGCAGGGGAACCACACTGCAAGCGTCACCCTCTGCACCAACCCGCCCCACGAGTGAACCGGCGCACCAGGCGGTATCACGAGGGCGAAAGTCGCCACGAACAGCGCGACGATCGCTATGCCGCTAAGGAGCGCGTAAGTAGCGACACCGCGCCACCTCGGGTCGGCAGCCATCCGCCGCGAGACCACGATGAAGCCGCTCCCCGTACCCAAGAACACCAGGAGGGCGCCCAGGAGGTGGCCGGCGGGGACGACGAAGTCGCCGTCGACGGCCTTCCAAGGAAAGGCACCTGCGATCAGGAGCCCTACCCCGCTCAGCATCAGTAGCCCGGGGCCGATTACGGCCGCTCGCTTACGACGTACCCCGAGGTGGAGTCCGATCGCGAATAATACTGTGAGCAACCCGAAGACGACGAAGTTCGCGTCTTGCACCCAGCCGCCCGGCCACGCTGCAAGCGCGCTGATCGGGAGCTTCACCTGGCTGTAGTCGAGGTGGACCAGGCTCTGCGCGGCGACGACCACGACGAACATGATCGGGCCCGCGATGCCCGCGACGGCGAGCGTGGCGACAACCTGGCGCCGTTCCAGACGGTAATCGGATAGTTCTCCTGCCTGTCGCGCTCCCATCGGGGTTCTCCTTCCTCTTTGTGTCCGGTAACCATCATCGAAGGCCTCATGCATCGCAACAAGGACAAAATATGAACTGGTGTAGCAGCCTAGAAGGTGGCAGACTTGGGACATGAGAACGTATGGACAATTTTGTCCGATCGCCCGGGCCTCGGAGATACTCGCCGAGCGGTGGACGCCGATCATCCTTCGCAACCTCTTCCTCGGCTGCACGACCTTCAACGAGATAGCAGCGGGGGCGCCCCTGCTCTCTCGCGCGCTGCTGACGAAACGGTTGCGCGAGCTCGAGCGGGCCGGCGTGATCGAGATCAGCCCCAAGCCGGACGGGCATGGTTGTGTGTACGAGCCTACCGAGGCCGGCTGGGAACTGGAGGGCGTACTGCACGCGATGGGGGGTTGGGCCGACAAGTGGATGGACGTGACCTTCCAGCACTCCGATCCCGACGTGGTGTTGTGGTCGTGGTGCCAGACTTTCTGGCGGCGAGAGGCGCTCCCCGATGGGCGGGTGGTGGTGCGCTTCGACTTCGAGCGCGGGGGGCGCAGGGTCAGGCTCTGGCTCCTGGTCCAAGACAAAGAAGTGGAGATCTGCCGCCGCCGCCCGGGCTTCGAAGAGGACCTCGTCGTCGCGATCGTGGATCCGCAACTGTTTGCCGGTTGACCGGTCCCTCGGAGTCGTCCGGCTCTGGTGGAGGAGCGCGGACACCGGTCTGGCTGATGAAGGCGTCCACGAACGTGCACACGCGGCCGGCGAACCGGTTCCCGTACGCGATGTTGGCTTCCGTCGAACCGTCGAACGTCATAGCGTGGCCGGCGACGGAAACGATCCGACCGAGCAGCATGACGCCGGAACGGGCCAGCGACTGCAGGCTCAAGCTGCGTCCGCCGGAAGCCACCACCGGCTGCGTGGCGCGTGTCATGGCCGGGTCCTCGAGGTCCTGCGGGCGCTGATCGTAGAAGCCGGCCTCGACCAGCCACTCCACCACGTCTCGGCCGCGATAGTGCCATGGGAATCGACCCACCTGGCTGGTTGCCAGGTAGACCTGTCGTCCGGCGGCGATCAGGTCCTCGGCGATCTGGCAGCCGGATTGGGCGCTGCCCACGACCAGCACCGCCCCGGGCGGCAACTGCGCCGAGTTGCGGAACTCGGCGGCGTGCCACTGCTGCACATCCTCGGCGACTCGGCCGGCTAAGGCGGGCACCCTGGGCACGTTCTGATTCCCGGTGGTGAGTACCACCGTCGAGGCGCGCAGGTCGCCGTCGGGCGTCCGCAAGACGTAGCCGTTCGCGTCCCGGTCGAGCGATCGCACCGGGGTGCGTTGTTGTACAGGCAAGGCAGCGGCCAGGCCGTCTAGCGCGGCGACGACCTCCGGCGCCGTCGCATAGCCGTCGCGCTCGGGACGGCCCAACACCCCGTTCATCCATCCGGGCGTGTTGAGGCGAAACGAGTCCCAGCGCTGCGTGCGCCAGGAGTGGCCGACTTCATCCTGTTCGAGCACGATGTGGTCCACGCCCCGCTCGACCAGCGCTCGGCTCGTCGCCAACCCGGCCGGGCCCGCACCTACCACCACACACTCTTTGATCATGCCCGCGCCTCCGGTGTGACCTACGGAACTGCGTTCGCGCTCCTCAACACTGTAGACCATGATAGCACCAAACGTGGCGAGGACGCTCCGGATCTCCTGTCCCACCTCTCGAGAAGGCCCGTTCTGTGAGGTTGGGTGCATCGGGCTGGGAGCCGCTATAGCTCGCCGTCGAGGTAGTCTGTCTCTTGCAGGCGCCCCACCACATCCCTGCGCTGCTCGTCCTCACGGGCGACCCATGCCACTAGCAGCGCGCCCGAGTCTGGGTAAAGGACATGTCGTTGTCGTGGCGCTCGCATGCGGAGAGGAGCCCCAGCTCTTCGCATAAGTCGGCCACGAAGGCGTGCACCACGCACGTCCTGGTAAGTAAAACCGCCGCGTCGCCGGCCTCGACAGCCGCGCGTTCCTCCCCGAAGGAGCGTCCCGTGGCCTCGCAGCACGACGAAGATCTCCTCGGCCGTGTAGGCGTGCCGTAGCAAGGACCGCTTGCCGAGGGGATCACCTTTTGCATTCTCGCAACGCTTTACCTCATAGGCGGTCTCTCCTTACTGCGCTCGTGCGATCTTCGCCGGGGCTTCCTCCGATGGACACCCCAGGCAGCCGGCGCCCGTCGTCGAGCCCCAAGGGCCCTTCCCACCCAGGGCCGTCAGTATATACCCCACTGGGGTACTGTGTGGTAGGATGCGTCGCATGATCGGTGTCGTGATCGTTCGGGGGGCGCGCCGGTGTTTCCCGGAAGGTACTTGGGCATCCTCCTTGCCGTCGCGGTGTTCCTATGCCACGGTGTACTCGGCGCCCAGCACGAGATCGCCTCGTGGGGGGCCGCTCCCGCGGGGGCCTCCGTCGAAGGACTGGCTCAGGTGGACCACGCCTTTTCCGGGCACGGGGGGCCCATGCAAGGGCACCCCCGAGAGCACGCGCCCGGTCAGGGCGGCGGGAATCCGGTGCATTCCTTGGACTACGCCGCCGTGATGTTCGGGATCATCCTGCTGGGAACAGCCGTGGCGCTGCTCTTGGGGGGCGTCGTCCCGCGCGGACCCAGTCCCGGTCTTGTGGCCGAGGGGCATGTCTCGCGGCCGCCCGTCCTTCCTCTTCCACGGGGACCGACGGCTCCCTTCCTTCAAGTGTTCCTGGTCTGAGTCGCCCCCCGGGGGTGCGGGGTTTTCGCCCGTATCTCCACGACCCGACGCGTCTGACTTAGCACCACAAGGATTATCGAGAAAGGAACGCTACGTGAAAAAGCACGCTGTGGCCGCGTTGCTCGCGGCCATGCTCTTGACCTTCGCCTCCTGCGGCGGCAGCGCGGGCGGCAACGCAAGCGGCGGGGACGCAAGCGGCGGTAACGCCGACGGGGGTAACAGGGGCGGCATGGAGGGCATGGACCACGGACAGATGGGCTCGGGAGGCATGGCGGCGATGTCCCGGAAGATGGTCATGCCGAACGGCCGGTACTCCGACAAGGCCTTCATCGACGCGATGGTCCCGCACCACGAGGGGGCCGTCGAGATGGCTCAGGTCGCCCTCAAGCACGCCGGGCACCCCGAGATAGAGGAGCTCGCCGAAGACATCGTTTCCGCCCAGGAGAAAGAGATAAAGGAGCTCAAGGGCATAAAGCAAGAGGAGTTCGGGACGTCGGACGTGCCGATGCACATGTCAGGCGGGCAGATGCGCGCGATGGGGATGATGGAAGACCCTCAACAGCTGGCCGACAAGAAGCCCTTCGACGAGGCGTTCATCGACGCCATGATCCTGCACCACGAATCCGCGATCGCGATGGCCGAGGTCTCTGAGAATCGGACCGACGACCCGCGCATAAGGGAACTAGCCAAGAACATAGTCTCCGCCCAGGAGAAGGAGATCGCCCAGATGAAGCGGTGGCGCCAAGAGTGGTATTCCAAGGGTTGATTCGGCCATCCTAGCCATCGACCAAAGCAACGGAAGGATAAGCCATGACCCTGGCCCAGAGGATGATCGAGGCCAACCCGAGCGGTTCCCTCGTGGAAGCCGCCGTCCTCGCCGAGTGCATCCTCTTCGCGATAGCCTCGTAAGCCACAAGAGCCGAATCCCGTCCGGGCGGGCTCCTCGTAGACCCGCCCGGACTCGAGCTTTTGGCAGAAGGAAGGGGGCCGAACCGGTTCGGGCCTCCATCATCTATCCCTGCGACGAGCGCGACGCGGCACACCTCCCGGAACGCCGATCTCGGTCTTTGCGCGTGGTCCGGCGAGCCGTCTCGAAACGGGGCTCCGGGGGGGCTTTGCACCAGCGGAACGGGGATGGGTCAGCGCGGGGGGCGCAAACCGTCCAGGGTAACCGTGACTAGGCGATGCGCCGCCGCCTCGGACGGTAGGTCACCGGCCGCCGCGAGGGCGTGGAGGCAGTAGATCGCCAGCTCCCCGGGCGCGACGTCACCCCGGACTCGGCCGGCCCTTACGCCCTCGCTCAGCAGGCTCCGGATCAGGTCGACGAGCCGCTCCCGCGCCCGGGCGACGTGCTCGCCTCGATGCAGGAACGCCGCCAGTTCAGCGGGATGGTGCCCGCGGCGGTCGCGACCTCGGTTGCACTGCGCCACGGCCGCGGTGCCGCGACGGGGCGAAGTGCGCCGGGTGGGATCCTCATCGGCGATGCAGCCGCCTACGACGCCCACAGCGGCCTCGTGCTCGGCTCGCTCTTCCGGTCCGTCGCCTCCGACGTCGCGGCGGTGGCTGAGGCGGCCGCCCCGGGCGGCGCGGGCGTGCTCGAGGCCGGCTGCGGCCCGGGACACCTGTCGATCCGGATGGCCCGACGGCACGGCCTCGAGGTGACCGGCCTCGACCTCGATCCGGCCATGATCGAGCGCGCCAGGGCCAACGCCGACGGCGCGGGCGAAGGCTATGGGCGTCTGGTCATTCCACGCACGTGATCTGCCCGATCCGGTCGAACACGCGCATGGCTCTCCGCTTCGCGTGGTGAGCGCGACGCCATGGCGCTGGCCCTGGAGGTTCAATCTCACCCGGCGCATCGGACTGGTCCGCGCCGATGGCTCACCCGGGGACTCGGGAACGTGGAGCGACATTAGTGTCGAGGCACATCGCCTTGGCGAAGGCACGGGGCCTCGCAAACCGGCGCACGCAGGTCCACTCACACGCGCGCGATAGAGAAGGAGGCGCACATGGCCAACCGCTCCCCGTATCCCGACACCGACGACGGCCACGCGAGGCGCTCCGCGGATCGACCGCCTGGCACGCCGCGCTGGGTGAAGGCGTTCGGTATCGTCGCCGTAGTCCTCGTCCTGCTGCTCGTAGCGATGCTGCTCACCGGCCACGGCCCTGGCCGCCACATGGACGGCCAGGCGCACGTCACCGGCGACGCCGAGCGATCTTGACCCTCTCGCCGCGCCTGCGCAAGTTCGTGCTAACGGTGCACGTCGCCTCCTCGGTCGGCTGGCTCGGGGCGGTCGCCTGCTCCCTGGTCCTGGCCGCGATCGGCCTGGTCGGCGAGGACGCCCGCTTGGTGCGCGCCGCCTACCTCGCGATGGGTGCGATCGGCGGGGGCGTCCTCGTCCCGTTGGCGCTCGCCTCGCTGGCGACCGGGCTCGTCCAGGGTCTGGGGACCGAGTGGGGGCTGTTCCGACACTACTGGGTACTGATAAAGCTCATGATAAACGTCTTCGCCACCGTCGTGTTGCTGCTGTACACGCAAACGCTCGGCCGCCTAGCGCACCTGGCGGCGGACCCGAAGGTGGGTCTCGCGGAGCTTAGGGACCCTTCGCCGGCGCTCCACGCCACCGGCGCCCTGCTGCTGTTGGTCGTCGCCACGATCCTGTCGGTGTACAAGCCGCGGGGCGTTACCCCCCACGGGTGGCGCAAGCAACGGGAAGGGCGCCGCAAGCGGCGCGTCGGAAGATCGGACCTCGGCCACGCCGAGTAGCGAGAATTATCGGCCAGCGTGCCTCGCCAAGGCCCTGCTTTGAGCCGCCGAAAAGCGGCCCCTCGTAGAAAGCGCGGCGCAGCATCCATAAGCGTCTCAGGACCCGGGTGCCGACCACGCCGCGAGTCGAGTCTCTCGATCCCCTCTCGATCCGAGTGATCACACCCGACGCCCGAGCGCCAATCGAGCGCGGGGGACGGGCGCCCGTCTGCATCTTTTCGGCTCACTATTGACGTTACTGCGCTTTGCGGATAGGATAGGGGGGTATGGTAAAAGCGGCGAAGAGAGGCTGGCAGGTGGACCGGAGGGCCGAGGGCATGCTGACCATCCCGGTTACGGGCATGACGTGCGCCACGTGCGTGCGCCGGGTGGAGAGGGCGCTTGCTAAGAAGAAAGGGGTGGCGGGCGCCAGCGTCAACTTCGCGGCCGAGAAGGCCACGGTCGAGTACGACCCGAGGGTTGCGAGCCCGGAGGATTTGATCGGGACGATAGAGGAGGCGGGGTACGGCACCGACGTGCGGGAAACCGTCTTCGGGGTGACGCGGATGACCTGCGCCTCCTGCGTGGGGCGCGTACAGAGGGCCCTTCGGAAGGTACCCGGCGTGCTCGACGCGGGCGTCAACCTGGCGACCGAGAGGGCCACGGTTCGCTACCTCGGGGGCGAGGTGGGGCCGTCGGATCTGGAGAAGGCCATCGAGGGTGCTGGCTACGGCGTAGCTTCGCTGCCGGATGGCGACGGGGACGGTGAAGGGGCCGCCGAAGACGCCCACGAGAGGGGCTACAGAGATCTCAGGCGGGACTTCGTCCTCGCGGCGGCGCTCACGGTGCTGATCCTCGTCGGCAGCCTGCCGCACATGCTCGGCTTCATGCCTCCCGTGCCGACGGGGTGGTTGAACCTGGGCCTTCTGGCGCTCGCCACGCCGGTCCAGTTCTGGGCCGGGCGCAGGTTCTACAGGGGCGCGTGGGGCGCCCTCACGCACGGCCAGGCCAACATGAACACGCTCGTCGTTCTCGGGACGAGCGCCGCCTACCTCTACAGCGCGGTCGCGACTCTCGCGCCCGGACTCTTCGCCGGAAGGGCCGACGTGTACTTCGACACCTCGGCGTTGATCATCACGCTGATCCTGCTGGGGCGGCTGCTCGAGGCGAGGGCGAAGGGGCGTACCAACGAGGCCATAAAGAAACTCGCCGGCTTGCGGGTGAGGATCGCGCGCGTCATCAGGGACGGCGAAGAAGCGGACGTGCCCGTGGAGGACGTGTGTGTTGGCGACGTCGTGGTCGTCCGCCCCGGCGAGAAGGTCCCGGTCGACGGACGCGTGGTCTCGGGGGAGTCGGCGGTGGACGAGGCCATGATCACGGGCGAGTCGATCCCCGTGACCAAGCACGCCGGAGACGAGGTGATAGGCGCGACCGTCAACGCCACCGGTTCGTTCCGTTTCGAGGCGACGAAGGTCGGCAAGGACACGGCGCTCTCGCAGATCATGCGCATGGTCGAGGAGGCTCAGGGCTCCAAGGCCCCCATCCAGCGCCTCGCCGACAGGATCAGCGGCGTCTTTGTTCCCGTCGTTATGGTACTCGCGACGCTCACCTTCTTCGGCTGGCTCCTCTTCGGGCCCGAGCCCGCGTTCACCTTCGCGCTGCTCAACGCGGTGGCCGTGCTCATAGTCGCGTGCCCGTGCGCGATGGGCCTCGCCACGCCGACCTCCATAATGGTCGGGACCGGCAAGGGCGCCGAATCGGGCATCCTCCTCAAGGGCGGCGAGGCCCTCGAAGGGGCCCACAAGCTCGACACCGTCGTGCTCGATAAGACCGGCACCATGACCCGCGGCACGCCCGACCTGACCGACGTCGCGGCGACGAACGGGCTCTCGGAAGACGAACTGCTGAGGCTCGTCGCCTCCGCCGAACGCGGCTCCGAGCACCCCTTGGGGGAGGCAATTGTTCGCGGCGCGAGGGCCCACGGCGTGGAGCTCGCCGAGGCGTACGGCTTCGAGGCCGTCGCGGGCGGCGGCGTAAGGGCGGAGGTGGAGGGTCGCTCCGTCCTCGTCGGCAACAGGCGCCTCCTCGCCGAGGCCGGCGTCCCGGAGGACGGCCTTCGTCCGAGGGCCGAGCGGCTCGCCGAGGAAGGCAAGACCCCGATGTTCGTCGCCGTAGGCGGCCGTCCGGCGGGCCTCGTGGCCGTGGCCGACACCGTGAGGGGGGAGGCGCGGGAAGCGGTCGAAAGGCTGCACGCGGTGGGCCTCGAGGTGGCGATGCTCACGGGCGACAACCACCGCACTGCCGAGGCCATCGCCGGGAAGCTAGGCATCGACCGCGTGCTTGCCGAGGTCCGTCCCGAGGAGAAGGCCGCCGAGGTCGAGAGGCTGCAGGCCGCCGGCAAGAAGGTCGGCATGGTCGGTGACGGCATCAACGACGCCCCGGCACTGGCGCAATCCGACGTTGGCATCGCCATCGGGACGGGCACAGACGTGGCCATGGAGGCCGCTGACCTAACGCTGATCTCGGGCGACGTGCGCGGGGTGGCAAGGGCGATAGGTCTCTCCAAGGCCACGTTGAGGAACATAAAGCAGAACCTGTTCTGGGCGTTCGCCTACAACGTCGCCCTGATACCGGTGGCGGCGGGCGTGCTCTACCCACTGTTTTCGGACGGGAGCGTTCCGGAGGCGCTGAGACCTTTCTTGGGCGAGTACGGCTTTCTGAACCCGGTGCTCGCGGCGGCGGCTATGGCACTTTCGTCGGTGACGGTGCTGACGAACGCCCTGAGACTCAGGGGAACGAAGGTCGACTAGCGAAAGGAGTGCCGGCGTGGAGACGGTGGGAAGCGGAGGACCGCCCATGGCAGCAGGGCCGGCGGGCGAACCGCACGGCTACATAAAGGCTAAGGACAAGGAGAAGCTCAAGAATCGCCTCAGGCGGATAGAGGGCCAGGTGCGCGGGCTGCAGCGGATGGTCGAGGAGGAGGCCTACTGCGTGGACGTCCTCACCCAGGTCGCAAGCGTCGTCAGTGCCCTGGAGAAGGTGGGCTCGCTCGTCTTGAGGGACCACGTCGAGCACTGCCTCCGCGAGTCGATCGAGAGCGGCGACAGGCAGAAGGCCGACGAGAAGGTCGAGGAGCTGACCGCCGCCGTCGAGCGGTTCTTGAGGGTATAGAGAAGACCACACGGAGAGGAAAAGACGCGATGACGGAGAAGACGCTGAACGTCGAGGGCATGAGTTGCGCCCACTGCAAGGCTGCCGTGGAGGAGGAGCTCGGCAAGCTCTCGGGCGTCGAGTATTCGAACGCCGACCTCGGGAAGGGCACCGTCGAGGTGTGCTACGACGAGGCGAAGGTGACGAGCGACGACCTCGAGGGCGCCGTCAAGGAGGCCGGCTACACCGTCGCCGCCTGACACGAAGCGCAACACCCGCTGCACGCGGAGACGGGCAAGACCGTCGTCCCGCCGGTCGCTCGGCCCAGCCGGGCTTGGCCGACGACGCCCCGGTCGCGCATCAGCAGTGTTGTCCGAAGGTTGGCGTAACCTGGCCCCGGCGTCCGATCTCGGGGGACGGGCCACACGCGCAGGAGGTAGGATCACATTTGCCGCGCAAAGGAAGACAGGTAATGCGGGAGCGGAATCCGGAAACGAACTACCAAGAACGCGGATTCGGCTCGAAGATCACCCGCCGCAGATTTTTGGGGCTAGCGGGCATGGGAGCAGGGGGACTCGTCCTCGGCGCGTGCGGGACCTCCGATAAGAGCGCTCCTCCGCAGGGCAGGGATGGCGCCCGTGTCGCCAGCTACGACCTCGAGGTCCGCCCGTTCGACTTCGAGTTAGGCCCCCGGCAGGTTTCCAGCTGGGGCTACGACGGGAAGATACCGGGGCCCGAGATCCGGCTGAAGCAGGGAGAAACCCTCCGGGCGGCGGTCCGGAACCGGCTGCATGGCTGGTATGAAGGACATGGGCCAGGCTGGGCAGATGGGGGGGCATGAAGGGTATGGGAGGTGACGGCGCAGCCCCCCGCCAGTGGGCGCCGGACGTAGTCTATCCCTTCTACCTTGTAAACGGCAGGCCCGCGGAGGACCCGGAGGTGCTAAGGGTGAAGCGGGGAGATAGGGTCCGCCTCAGGTTCATCAACGCGTCGAGCGCAACGATCTTTCGGGTCGCCCTCGAGGGCCACCGCTTGAGCGTCACCCACGCCGACGGCCAGCCCGTCGAGCCGGTCGAGGTGGACGCCTTGCGGATCGGCCAGGGCGAGCGCTACGACGTGCTCGTGGACGCCTCAGACCCAGGGGTTTGGCAGCTAGCCGCCCAGGCCGAGGGCACCAAGAAGATCGGTCGCGCCCTCTTCCGCTACAAGGGCACCCCCGGCAGATCACCGGCCGCCCGAACTCGGGAAGGAGCTAGTGCGCTACGACATGCTCTCCGCAGCACCCGAGGCGCAAGCGCCACCCGGCGGGGAGCCCGACGAGGTAGTCCCCATTACCCTGGACGGCGACGAGGAGAGGTACGTGTGGACGATAAACGGCGAGGTCTTCTCCGAGGCGGACCCCATGCCCGTGGAGCGAGGCAAACACGTCCGGTTCGAGATGGAGAACAGAAGCATGATGCCCCACCCGATGCACCTGCACGGCCACTTCTTCGGAGTACAGAACGGCACGGAAAACGGACCGGTGAAGGACACGGTGCTCGTGGACCCCATGCAGAAGGTCACCGTGGACTGGCTCGCGGACAACCCTGGCGACTGGGCGTTCCACTGCCACATGGCCTACCATCAGGCGGCGGGCATGATGCGGGCGGTGAGGGTAGCTTGACCCGCGGACGTTTGAGGAGGAGGCCATGAACCCGCTCGCGCAGTACGCGCTGCTTTTGGGGCTCGCGCTGGGCTCCCTGGGGCTGGCGCTCAGCCTGTATGGGATCGCCCGCTTGCTCGGCAAAACGCGCGAGGAGGAGGGTAAGGACGTGCCCGCGACGGCCGGTAAGCTCAGCAGGGACCCCGTGTGGGCGCGCTACCACGTCCGCTACTACGGGTACGCCCTGCTGTTCTTGGCCTTCGACATGGAGATGGCCTACATGTACCCGTGGGCCGTGGTCTACAAGGAGCTCGGCCTGACGGCGCTCCTGGACATGGGCGTGTTCCTCGCCATCCTGTGCCTGGGGCTCCTCTACGGCTGGAGCCAGGGGGCGCTGAGGCGCCAGTGAGCGGCCCGGCCAGATCACCCGCAAACGCCGGGGCGGACCCCAGCGCGGAGGAGACCGGACCCGAGGCCGCGCTCTCCGGGGCCAGGGATGCGCGGTCCTCCTTCCTTCGCCGCCTCGCCTCGCAGGCACAGGCCCGGGATCTTTGCGCCTTCGTCGTGCCCGGTCCCGAGGTGGCGCGCGCCCGCGGCCTCGACCTCCGCGCCGCTGGCCTGCGGGTCGCAGCCACCCCGCGCCACGCCAACGTGCTGCTGGCCGTCGGCGAGCTTCCGGAGGGCCTGAGGGAGGCGGCCGCTGTCGCCTACGCGCAGGTGCCCCGCCCGCGGGCGGTGCTCGCGGTGGGAGCGGGGGACCTCTCGCCCCTCCCGGGGCCGGACGTGTCCGCAGACGCCGAGGAGGAATCGCTGGCCGTGGGCGTGGCGCGGCTGCGCCGCCTTTTCGCCGAAGGCGCCTTCGCCCCGGAAGCGGCGGGAGCGTTCGAGGCCGCCGCCTTCGGCAGCAAGACCGAGTACGCCTGCCCGATGCACCCTGAGGTCGTCCGGGATGAGCCCGGCACGTGCCCAAAGTGCGGGATGGAGCTCGTGGAGCGGGAGGTCGCGGACGGGGACAAAGATGGGCACGGCCACGAATGGCACGACGGCATGCACGACGACGAGCCCGGCGAACACGAGGGGCAAGAAGTCCACGGCCACGCGCATCACGACGATCACGGCGGCATGGACCACGGCGACATGGGGTTCATGTCGATGGTCGCGATGACCCGGGGGACGCCGCGCAGCTCCGACGGGCTGCAGATGGAGTGGGTCGAGGCGCCGTTCGGGCCGCTCCTGCCCGGGCTGCCCGGCGGCCTCTCCCTGACCTTTACGCTCGACGGGGATACGGTGGCCGAGGCGCGCGCCGGCTCGGTCGTGGCCGGCCGGCAGAAGTCGGATGGCCCGATCGAGGAGTTCGTCGAGCGTTTCGTGAGGCTGGACCCGCTCTCGCCGGTCTCCTACCGCCTGCTGGCGCTACGCGTCGTCGAGGACGCGGCCGGTGCCGGGGCGCAAGGGGAAGGCGCGCTCGCGCGGGTGGTGGCGCTGGAGCGCGAGCGCGCCGGCAGCCACCTGAACTGGCTGGCGGCCTTCGGGCACCTTCTCGGCTACCCCTGGCTCGCGCGGCGGGCGGAAGAACTACGGTTCGCCATCCTTCGGGCGGAAGCCGGCGATATTCCGCCCATCCGGGCGGAGGTGCGCAAGCTCGCGCGCCGGGTGGAGATGACACCGCTCCTTCGCCGCAGGCTGGCGGGGGTGGGTGAATTGGCGGACCCCGCGGGCGCGAGCGGACCGGTGGCGCGGGCCAGTGGGCGGGGCGCCGACGCCCGCACGGACGAGGAGGCCTACCTCGCTTTGGGCTTCGAGCCGGTCGTCGAGCGGGGGGGCGACGCCCTCGCGCGGCTGCGCGTGCGGCTCTTGGAGGCGCAGCAGAGCCTGGAGCTAGTCCGGAGGGCGGGCCAGGTCTCCGGGACGACCTCCGTGTCGGATACAGCCCCGGAGGCCGGAGCCTCGGGGAGCGGCGCGGCCACCGTGGAGACGCCGCGAGGCTCCGCGACCCTCAGGGTTAGGCTGGAGGACGGCGAGGTTACGGGCGCGGACCTGGAGACGCCCTCGGCGGGGCACATACGATTGGTGAGCGCCGTGGCGGAAGGGCGGGAGGTGGCCGACGCCCTCGTCGGGGTCGCGTCACTGGACATCTCGCCGTGGGGCGTGACCGGGGAGGCACCTGAGGAAGTGGCAGGGT
>JBBPYN010000039.1:0-14505 GCA_038199875.1 Rubrobacterales bacterium | reverse complement strand
CCCATCTCCGCGAGGCGAGAGAGCTGGTAGGCGGGTGTCCCGTCGGCCATCTCGACCCGCTCGATTTCGGGAGGTAATGCCTCCTCAACGACGGACAAGAGATCCGCGTCCACGGGTCAGCCGGGCTGGAACGGCATCTCCCGTACCTCTTGTATGACGCGGTTCTGAGGGAGGAGCGTGCTGCCGGCCGTGGAGGCGTCCTCCAGGACCGATACCATGAAGGCCCGCACCCGCCTCGGGTCCACCGCGTCGTCGTTTAGCCCCGAGGGCTCCGGCAGCGGATGCTCGCTGCGGATCACCTCGTCCGGGAAGACGCCACGGTCCACGGTGCCGAGCGCGATGGGATCGAGGGAGAAGCGGTCCAGCTCGTAGAGCAGGTAGGGGTTAGAGAGGATGTCGGCGTCGGAAGTGGAGATGCGCGCCTCCTCGCGCTCCGTCTCCTGGTAGAAGCGCGTTGCCTGGGCGGCGGTGAGATCGAAGCGGGAGAGCAGTTTCAGAAGAGCGCGGCGCTCATTCGGCAACGCCCCCCACTTCCTTACCGTGGTCGGGGTTATGCGGCGCTCCAGCCCCCTCTCGAGGAGAGTGGGATCTTCGAAGGCTTGTTCGACGAGGGGCCAGGGGTCTTCATTTTCCTCAAGCTCCGCGGCGATGTCGTAGGCGACGAAGTTGCCATGCTCGACGCCGAAAGCTGAGAGGGCAGCCCCTAGGCCGGGACACGGACCACGCATCTGCCACAGCTCGTTGAGCCTGGCGTCTATCCAGCGAAGCGGCGTGTCGAGATCACCCTCGACGACCTTTTGCGCGGCCCGGAGCGCGTCGGCGCAGGCTAACAGCGAGGCGATAGCCGTATCGTGGCTGACGTGTTCGGAGCCGTAGGAGAACTCCTCCCAGCTCTCCTCCGGGGCGAAAGCCACGAAGCCTGAGGTATCGAGGTCAGGGTCTTGCTCAGCGACACGGAGGACTTGATGGTACGGGAGCAAGAACCCGTCCGCGAAACCAGGACGTATCGAGTGCTGGACCGAGCGCTCCCAGATCATGGAGCGCAGCTTGCCGTAGTTCTCACCGTATCTGCTGTATGCGTACTCGATCGCCTGACCGACATGCGCAACCCGTCCCACCCCGACGATGACGCGGCGTGGGTCCTCGGCGAGAGGGGTACGCTTGGCGTAGAGGAAGCACAAGGATTGCTCCGGCTTCAAGGCGCCGAAGAAGGTGTCGAGCATGGCAAGGTGGTTGTGTTTCTCCTGGAGCCAACCAGACTTGAAGCCCATCAGCTCGTGGGCACTCTCTTCCTGGTCCCAGTTGAGGCCGATCTCGTGCTCCTGGGCGATCTTCTCCGCGCTCTCCTTGAGGGTCCAGCGGTACGGGGTGCAAGCGGCGGAGAACTCAGGGTAGCGGTACCGCGTCGGTGCGAAATGCTGATGCGATTTGCTCGTCGCCGAATACGGATGCGTTATGTTCCGGGAGTACTCGAAGGGCGACATGAACCCGCCACGCTCGCGCAGGCAGGCGGGGAAGTTCTGATCCTCGAACTCGGAGATGTTTTGCCCCGCGTTTTCCGCTTCTTTGGCATCGTCCCTGTTCTCCCGGATCTGGTCCAGGACAAGACAGGCCGCGTTCTCTTTTGGGCGGTTGCAGACTGTCCCATTCCAACCGTTGTCATGCCACGGCACACGCACGGAGATGTGACGGAGTGGTAATTTCGTCGCGGCGTCTATCATGTCTCGTCCTCCCCCTATAAATATCGTTGCGACCAGCACCCATCCCACTTTAGGATCCCGAGCCGGCCTCTAACACACCCCTCTAAAGCATCGTAATGCTATCACTTGCGCGGCATCCAGCGCTTGTGTGTCGACGACTACGTCAGTCAGGCGACCGCCCAGTTCTCTACCTTGAGATCCGGCACGCGTTCGAATTCGTGGACGTTGTTGGTCACGAGGGTAAGGTCAAGGCTGAGCGCGTGGGCTGCAATGAGCGTGTCGAGGGGGCCGATGGGCTTACCTTGCTTCTCTAGCTGCACCCGGACGTGACCGTAGGCTGCCGCCGCGCTCTGGTCGAAGTGCGCCACAGCCAACGGCAGTAGGAACTGCTCCAGAGCCCGATGGTTCTCTTCCAGACGCTGGCTTTTCTGCACACCAAAATGCAATTCCGCGGCGGTTATGGAGGAGATGCCGATGTCGCCGACGGCGTACTCGTTGAACCTCTGCAGCACCTCGGGCGGGTGTCTCTTTATGAGATAGATGCATATGTTCGTGTCGAGGAGGAGGATCACTCGAACAGGTCTTCCCGCTCCTGAGGGTCCGGCTGCTCCCTCTCGTTCATGAAGTCGTCGGAGAACTGGTCCAGACTCTCGAACAAGGTCTCCCATGAATCCTGGTAGGGAATCAAGACGACCGCGTTACCCACTCGTTTGATGAACACCTTCTCGCCCTCGAAGCGGAAGTCTTTGGGCAGGCGCACGGCCTGACTCTGTCCATTCTTGAAAAGCCTCGCAGTCTCCACAGCATCCTCCTAAATATATACGAAAAGTATATATGATCCATACAGGACACGATGGGGACCAGATCTTGCTATCCAGGGTAAGCGACGATGCGCCTGCGCTCTCGACCAGACTGTCAACCCCTTTGGTTAGGACAACTGGAATTCTTCGCCGCCGTGTTGGAATCTCGTATGAGACCTAAGTCTAGTCCAAAGTTGATTTTAAATATCTAAACAATAACTAAATCGAAGCAAATATGGTACACTGGCCTTGTTCGCAAGAAAGCAACGGGATACGAGGAGGTACAAGTGGAACTGTCCAAACTAGATTTCGTGGGGACCGCAGAGGAATTTGCGGCCGTTGAACATCTGTTTGGGGATAGATGTGCCGAGAACCCTGAACTTGTGGATGTGGAGGAGCACAACGGTTCCTCTGGTAGCGAAGGCAAGGGGCGCGATGACGTCATCCGCGACGTCATAAGGCGCAGGCCTGTTCCACGAGGGCAGCGCGAACTATACGAAGTGCTCGTCAAGGCTGGCGATGGCGGCTTGTTGAAGCCTGAGTTGGCAGAGGCTATGGGCCGAACGGAGCGAGAGCTCACTGGTGTGCTTGGTGCGCTGGGCAAACGGATTTTTGGTACTAAGGGCACTAGCGAACAGGGGATCTTGCTATTTCTGGAGATTAGTGCGTCTGATGGTACCTGGCGCTATCGCCTTCGGCCGGAGGTGCGCGCAGTGCTCAAGGCGGAAGGACTCATATAGATATCGGCGTTGCGCAGAGTACCAGTCGAGCCGGTTGCCTGAGGGTGATCGGCTCTCAATCTGTGGGGTAAAGCCGAAAAAGTTGCTATCCCACTGGGGTCTTGGCGAAGATCCAACCCTCTTCGAGAAGATGTTCCCAGGCGGTACGGATGTGCTCTTCGGCGAAGCCGTATTTCTTGTGTTGGCTCCAACTGTGTATGGCCTTCAGAACGGAGTCGAGGTCCTCAGCTCCTTCCTGGCAGGCAACCCAGTGAACGGTTGCTAGCAGTTCCATCCCGTAGCGGCTCTCGAAGCCTGCAACAACCTGTTCGGTGCGTTCGATCGGCTCCTGAACTTCAGGGTGGTCCTTGAGAAAGAAATTCGCCATCTCCGCGGCCTCTGGCATAAGGCGGATGCGGGAGCTAGTACTCAAATCTCCGTAGCCCTTGAAATAGTAGCCTTCGAGGCGCTTGAGTACGTGGTTCAGCGGCTCGGCGTGGGGTCCGTACTTCGACTTGACGAAATTGAGCTTCAGATCCATCCCGGCGTTCTGCAGGAAGTAGGCGATCTTCTGGGCTTCAAGTCTTCCTATGTGATCCCCCCAGGCTTCGTAGGCCGCGAATAGCTTGAGCAGCGCGGCCCGGGCCGGAGTTAGTTTTGGTCTGGGTTCTTTTGCAGCCAGAGTTTTTGGTTCAGTGAGTTCCTGGGGCTCGTAGACGAAGAACTTTACCTCAGGAAGGCGGTCCGAGGCTTCCTCTATGAGCGTGCGGACCTCGTCCCAATCGAGCCCTCCATAGCCGCATCCCAGCGGCGGAAGGGCGATGGACTGGATGTCGAGCTCGCGTATCTGGCGGACGAGGTCTTCGAGGCCTGTCTTGATGTACTCGATCCTGGAACTTCCGCGCCAGTGGCGCTTGGTAGGGAAGTTGATGATGTACCTGGGGTTCTCGATAGTACCCCGGTCGAAGACGAATACCTTACCGACCTCGACCTCATCCCGTTTGCAGGCATTAGCGTAAGCCTTGTAATTATCCGGGAAGGCACGCTTGAACTGCAGCGCGACACCCTTACCCATGACGCCCACAGTGTTGACCGTGTTGACCAGGGCTTCTGCCTGAGCATCGAGGATGTCACCTCTACGGAGTTCCGTCACGCCGCCTCTGTGGTTCGTCCGACCCTCCCTAGCTCCGAACTAATACTACGTGCATGACCCGGTAGTGTAAACAGGTTTCTGGCTCTAGCGGTCAATAGTACCAACCCCGCTCGATACGCACCGGTCTGCGCATAGAAATTGGATGCTGCGCGAGCATAGCCTCGACTCGCTCCTTCACTTGCGGTGTCATCACGGCGAGGAACTCCACCAGATCCCAGGGAACAAATTCGTGGACCAGGAACTCGGCCTGCTTGCGCTCTTTGCGGTCCGGATACTCGGGGATGTTATTCCACCACGTCGCAGGCATGAGATCCCAGTCTATCTCTCCCAGGTCGGCGGGATCAGTGTAGTACGCAGCGTAGCCTATGGCCGCGTGCCGGTCCGTGAAGACGAAGTCCAGTCCGGCCTCCGCGACGCTCTGGAGCTTGAGGACCAGGTACACGAGTTCGCCCTGGCCCTTGTCGTAGGACGCCACCGCTCCACCGTTTATTGCGTACATCATCGGCGAGCGGGGTCAGAAGTAGAAAGGTACGTAATCGAGTAGGTTCCCACCCGGTCCGCACGGCACGCGCTTACGGCTCCGACGGTTCTGTATGTGCTGGTGAGCGACACTGACCTGCTGCGTGTCGCATTGGTTGTTGCACGCGAGCCCGTCCGATTCGAGGATGCCCGGCAGGTTCTCTATCGGGGTGAAGTGGTAGACCCAGGTGGGCTGCGGAGGAGCCGTCACCGGAGGTGACTCGTGTTGTAGTGGCAGGCCATTCTTGGAAGATTAGCAGCGCCCCATCCAGTACACCACACACCGCGCAACTCCTAAAGAGATTCGAGAACAGCGCCGTTCAGCTATCTTCTTACCGCTTCCTCCCAGCCACGAAAAACCGTCTTGTGAAACTGCGTGCGATAAATAAGACTTATGCAGAGACGGATGAGCAGCCACGAAAAGGGGTCGAGTGCATGAGCATGGGAATTTGTGATGCTATTGCAGACAGGGCAGTGGTGAGATTTTCTTACGATGGAGGTTCACGAACGGTGGAGCCTCACTGCCACGGGGTTAGCAGAGCAGGCAACGAGGTGCTTCGTGGTTACCAGGTAGGTGGATACAGCGAGTCCGGCAACCCAGTAGGTTGGAAGCTCTTCGAGGTCGCGAAGATCTCGGGGCTCCGGCAAAGCGGTGAGGTCTTTACAGCCGACCGCCCCGGATACAACCCGAACGACCGGGGTATGAGCTCGATCCACTGCCACGTTTAAGCTAGGAATAGCTCTGCTTATAGTCAGCAACCCGCTGACCCGAGATCGCTGGCTTTCGTGGAACGGATGCTGCCAGAGTGGTCGAAGCGGGTGTATGATGTAAGGCATGAGCAAAACGAGAAGAACAATTAAGAACCCCGCCAAAACGGGTCGTGTGACAGTGAGCCAAGCGCGCTCGGCGGCCAAGGCGGCGAAGGACGGCCGAACGGCAGAGAACCGGCAGCCTGCCGCTGCTTCTAGAGCCTAGCCGGGGGTCGAAGCCCAAGCCTCGATGCTCTGTGGCTGCTAGAGTTGGGGTGTGGGGGCTTCTCGACGGTATAGCAACAGCGTCTTCATAAACTGCCCGTTCGACGGAGAGTACAAGCGCATTTTCGATGCGCTGGTGTTCGCGGTCTTCGACTGCGGGTACGTCGCCAGGTGTACGCTGGAGATAGACGACGCGAGCCGGGCAAGGATCGAGAACATCCTGACGATCATCGGCGAGTGCAAGTTCGGCATCCACGACATCTCGCGGACGGAGCTTAGCGAAGGATCGGGGCTGCCCAGGTTCAACATGCCTCTCGAGCTCGGACTTTTTCTTGGCGCGGCGAGGTTTGGGAGCGGCCAGCAGCGAGAGAAACGCTGCCTGGTGCTCGACCGGGAGAGATACCGCTACCAGAGGTACATCTCGGACATCGCCGGACAGGACATAAAGTCCCACGACGACGATACTGGAGCGGCGATCGCCAGGGTGCGCGACTGGTTGAACAACGACTCCCTCGGCTCGAACGTGATGATACCTGGGGGAGCGATCATGGCCCGGCGCTACGAGCGCTTCACATCCGAGTTGCCTGGGATGTGCGAGACGGTGCACCTGGAGCCCCATGAGCTGACCTTCAACGACCTGGCGAACATGGTGTCCGGCTGGCTTCAGGAGAACCCGTGGGGCTCGCCTTGAGGTCCCCGCCGATCCCGGATCGGCCGCTCCTCTAGCCTCCCACCACGCTACGTGGTCGGCGGTGCTACTCGGAACCGTCTTCAAGCCTCGTCCCCTGAGCCGAACAAGGAGTTGGTGCTGCCGCCCGTTTTGGGCTTCGGCCGCTTTTTGGTCTTGCCTTGCTTCTTTTTCTTGTCGTGGAGGCTCTGTTTGACCTCCTCTTCGTAGCGCTCGTGGTTGAGGAGGAGCAGGCGGTCGAGGACCTCGCGTCGCGCCTCCTCGCTGATGGTGAAGCGAACGCCCTGTTTGGTCTCGTGGAAGCCGTGCCAGAGGTCGAGGTCGCCCCAGCCGTAGGCGTCGGCAACGGCCCGATCCATCTCGACGTGCAGCTCCAGCAGCCGCTCGATGTCCTCCGCCGACTCTTCGGGGTTGTGGAAGCGGTTGTAGGTCTTGGTCAAGCCCTCCTGGCGGGACTGCATGATCCCCTGCCGGTGCGCGTAGTACCGCTCGCCAATGTCTTTAAGGCTGGGGACTTGAGGCGGCAACGGGAATGAATCAAAGGCATATGCTGCGTTGTATGTCGGGCGAGACTCAAGAGTAGTCATGCCTGGACGGTGAGCCCAAACATCATGGATAGTCGAACTCAGCACGGTAAACGCATCCGCGGCTAACACAGTAAGAGAATCACTAAAGACAATACGAGTATCCGCGGGACTCATGAAGTGAAACGCGCTAACTCTAGTAGTCACTAATGCTCGCTCCAACTCTTCGAGCGTACCGTACAGTTCTACACGGGGACGCAAGAAGCGCCACCAATACTTCTTTCCGACCTCATCGCTGTGCAGAGTGCGCTCCGGCCTAACTCGCTCTTCGACGATCCTCAAACAGTCTGGATAGTCGGCAGCAACCGGATGCGGGTAGTCTTTGGGTACGGACCCGGAACGCAGCCATGCGTTGCGTTGATTCTTATCGGCTTCTCGCCAACCACCTTCCACCTCTCTTCGTAATGGCCACTTTCTGAAATTGATTATCCATCGGCTAGGAGATTGCTCCGGGTGTGAGTTCAGATCTTCACCAGAAAGGTACGGAAGTACCACATTACCGTTGCGTGCATCTTCATCTATCAACGCTTGAGCTTCTTCGGGTTGCAGCGTGAAGCCCATGCCCATGACATAGGAGCCGAGGAATGCTTTATCCGTGTTCCTAGCAAGCGGGTAAGGATCTCCCTGAACAGCGGAAGGTACGGTGAGGCGCGTCGTGATACCTGCAACCAGCTGGTCATCAAGCATATAAACGCCGGTCCAGTCTCCCTGCCACATCCACAAGTGTGCAACTTCAAGGCTAGCTCCACCGGGCCACTTGCGGCTCGACACGGCACGGTTGATGACGCAGCTGTCGTTCGCAAGCTGATCCAAGCCCACCTCACGAGTGTCTCCCTGGGCGATAGTATTGGTCGCCAACAAACCCATGCCGCCCCCACCGCGAACGACATTGCCCGCTCTCAGGAAGAAGTACGCGCAGAGGTCAGCGTTGCCTTTGATGCCGTGCGCTACTTGCTCGACCAGGTGTTCACGATAGTCTGTTCCGAACGAGCCGCTGATCTTTTTGCCGCCTTGGAACGGCGGGTTGCCGACAACGGCTGCGAAGCCAGAGACAAACGTATCGTTGGGTTTCGACAGCTCCTCGAAAAGATCACCGGCATCCAGTGGGAGCCTCCCGTCAATGATGGCGGGTTCCTGCGTGTCCACGAAGACCTCGGGGAACTCCAGTGGCCAGTGGAAGGGACGTCGGTTTCCGAGCAACTCATCGGCTCTGCAGCGCAACTCGGCGAAGCCCTCACGGACATCGGTCTCGCCTTCCTCGGTGAACGCGCCCTCGCGCAGATCCTCGTAGGCGAGCGCTTGCACATGAAACTCGGAGAGGAATGCGTCGCTCACGGCTTGGCGCCTCTTTGCGGGACGCAGGGCGGCGGCGGCGAGCAAGTCCGCTCCAAGGCGCACCAGCTCCATCGCATCCTCGGCCTCTCGCAAGAGGCGGGCTTTCGCTTCGGTGTCGCGCACGGAGAGAACGGAGAAGGAGTGGAGCTGGCGGCGCAGGTCGAGGGCGGTATTGAGCGCCCGCTCGGTGGCGAGGGTGAACCAGGGGACGTTGCGATTGCCCTCGGGGTCGAGCGCCCAGTGGGTTAGCTGATCGATGCTTGTGACGCCGAGCAGGGAGTCGCCGGAGCGGAGGGCGTGATCGAGGAAGGTGAAGGGGCGATCTTTCTGGAGTGTGATCAGCCACAAGGAGAGCTTGCCCATCTCGACGGCGAGCGGGTTCTTGTCCACCCCGTAGAGGCAGTGGTCGGCCACGAGGCGGCGGGCGATGGCGAGCCGTTCGTCGGCGTCGGCGGGGAGCGGGCTGTCGTCGGGGGCGCGGTTCTCCCCGGCCTCCTCCCATGCCTCAACCAGCCGTTCGGAGAGGTAGCGGCAAGCCTGCACCAGGAAGGCACCGGAGCCCATCGCCATGTCGCAGACGGTGAGGGCAATGATCTCGTCCGCCGACCGCAGTCGCCACCCCTCCTTCGGCCACCCCTCGGCGGGTCCTTCGTAGACCATCGGGTCGAGGGTATGCTGCACGATGGGCTCGGTGAGACTACGGGGCGTGTAGTGTGTCCCACTTTCGCGCCTGTCGCTGCCCTTCGTAACGTAGACGCTGCCGGCCAGCACGACAACCGGATAGCCGCTCATGTCACCGCGCACCAATCCCGCGAAAGGCCGCGCCCTCTCCGCCAGCGCCTCATCGTTGCCGAAGACGGCCCTCCAGCGGCCCTCGTCCTCAGAAGGGGCGGCCAGCGCTTTGCGGAGCGCGGCGGGCGAGCGGCCCGTCTGCTTCTTGAGCGAGTCGATCAGGGTGTCCTTTCCCCTCTCGCGCAGCTCTTCGAGGGTGGAGAGCGGAATTTCGGGCTCTTTGTCCTTGCTACCTGTGAGGCCGAGGACCGTCTCTGTGGCGCGGAGGGCCGTGTGGTCTAAGAGACCTTCGTAGACGTGCCCGATCTGCTCTATGTCCAACGCCCTGAAGGAGAGCCGCCGCGCCTCGGCGGGACCGCCGCCGGGGACCTTGACCCGGAGAATTTGCAGGGCTTCGAGCAGGTGCAGCACGTCTCGGTTGTAGATCGGCAGAGGCAAAGTGGGCTCGTTGCGCCAACTCGTGCCGGGAGACCGTCCTTCGAGGAAAGGGTAACGGTCGGGGTCGAAGAGGGTGCCGCCGTAGGCGGGGAGGCGCATGGCCTCGTGCTCGGCCCCGCCGTGGACGGCTCTGAAGGTGGCGAGGAGGCGGCTGTAGGCGTCGTGGCGACGCTCCAGAACTTCTTCGCCGTGCTTGTCGGCGTCTTCACGTAGTTGCTCGCGCAGGGTGGAGACGGCGTAGTACTGGTCGTAGAGAGGATCTCCGAGGAGGAGCATGCCACGCTCCTCGGCGGAGAAGAGGAAGACGAGGCGCATCATCACCGTGAGTGCCGCTTCGTAAAGTTGCTTCTCGTCTGCCCCGGCGAGCAGGGTCCGGCCACGATCCTGGTCCACGCCGTCTATTGCTGAGACGAGGATCTCGACCGCCTGGCGGACCTGGTAGCCGAGCTGGTCGGTTACCTCCTGCTGGTTCTGGGCGCTCTCGGCGTACATGGCCTCGATGGTGTCCTCGTCGGCCACACCGAAGAAGCGGCGGGCGGAGAGCAGGCTGCGGAAAGTGCGGAGGGTGATCTGCTCTTCCAACCACAACAAGGCGTACCAGGAGGCGTATCCGGTAGTCTCGCCGCGCGGGGCGTGGACGAGCATCCACTGCTCGCCGTTGGTGACGAGACCGAGCCGCACGTCCGTAGCGTGCAGAAGCTCCATCATGCGCGTGGCTGGAGAAGCTTTCCAGCGCAGGCCCTCGATGGGCTTTTCGAGGTCCTGTCCGGGCGCGTAGATCCGGACGAGAAGGCGGGCTTTGTCCGGGTCGTCCGGGTCCATGATGGCGAGGTCGGGGCGAAGGGTCTCGCCGTGCTCGGCGATGCGGGCTTCGAAGGCTGGCGGGAGGGTCTGGCCCTCGGAGATCAGGTCGTCCGGCATCTCCAGTGTGTCTCCGAGGACGAGGCGTACCCAGGCGTTGTGGATCGCGGGGTCTTCTCTATCCGCCTCCCACTCGTCAAAGGCCAGGCGTAGGGTTCCGGCCCGCTCAGGGTTGTGGGCGTCGAGGCCCTGGGGGAAGACTCGCTGGAGGACGGGTATGGAGAGGAACGGCCCCGAGGTCTCGACGAGCGAGAACCACTCGGCGTGGTGGCGGGCGTTGGAGGGCGGCCTGGGACGGATCGCTGTGCGGGTCGTCGCGGCCATCTAGCGGGCCTCCTCTCGGGCTATCTTATTGGGGATCAGGTACGTCACAGCTACCGGGAACAGGCGCGGCGTGGGGTCTGCGTAGCGGGCGCGGATGGCTGTGGTTTCACGCTCTATCTCTTCTGGGATGCGCTCAAGGCGCTCCCAGAGGGCGCCCTTGTTGCGCTCGAATTGCTCGCGTTCGGGGGTGGAGAAGAGCTCTAGTTGCGGCTGCTCCGCCTCCTCGAGCTCGGCCCAGATGCTCCGCTCCAGCTCTTCGAGGATGGTCCTCATGTCGGAGGCTTCCTTCTCGGCGCGCTCCTGGAGCCCCCTTCCGAGGTTGGCGGTGCGATCCCGCATCCGAGTCTCCAGTGACCGGAGAAGCGGTTCCTGGTGCGAGGGCCAGAGTCCTTGCAGGCGTTGTTCTATCGCCTCTGGCGCCTCTTCGGGGAAGGCGTTGTCGAGGGCGCGTTGCATCTCGGTGAGGGTGCCGAAGCGGGCGAAGCGTCCCTCGCGCAGGAAGCCGCCCGCGGAGATCAACTCCTCGTGCAGGCGGTGGTTGTCCGCGCCGAGGACTACGAGGCGACCGTGGGCGACGACGGCGGGCTCGTATAGTACCTCGTCGGGGACGAGCCTGGCGGTGACGCGGTTGAGGCGGCGCCGTCCTTCGGAGGACCAGATCTCCTCGCGCAGGAGGCGCAGGCACATCTGGACCAGGCGGTGGTTGAGGTGCGCAAGAACTATGTCGTCGCGGCCGTCTGCGAGGGCGTGGTCGAAGACTATCGGACGGATCTCACCGGTGTGAGGGTGGGCGAGACCCTCGGCGGAGCGCGCCCAGCTACCCGAGAGGTGCGGCAGGTAGAAAGCTTCTCCAGCGAGGCCTGGTACATCAGCATGGATCAAGGGCGGCTGGTTGGCGATCTGGAGCCCGATCTCCACCACCGAGCGGACGTTCTCGGGTGAGAGCCTCAGCTCGCGCTCGCTCTCGTGGAGCTGGTCGCGCAGGCGTTCTATCTGCTGAAGGAGGTTGCGCTCGAAGGTGAGCATCCTCCTGGCCGGCACGGCGTCCCTCTCGGCCGTCGCGGTGTCGAGGTTGGTCCTTCTGCCGAGCATCGCCTGCTCGACCTGGTCGGCTATGACGGGGCCGACCTTGCCGAGGTCCTCCCTTATGATGTCCACTTTGAGGGCGGCCCGCATGAGGAACTCGAGGTCGCCTTCGAGGTCGCCCGGACTCTCGAATCCACTCATGCGCCGGCTGTCGTAGCCCTTGCCGACGAAATGGTAGACGAGGACCTCGCCTGCGCGCTGGCCGTGGCGGTCCACGCGGCCGTTGCGCTGCTCCATGCGGTTCGGGTTCCAGGGGATCTCGTAGTGGATCAGACGCGAGCAGTGGTTCTGGAGGTCTATGCCCTCTGAGGCGGCGTCGGTGGCGAGTAGGATACGCACCGGCGAGATCTCCGGGGCGGTCTGGAAGGCGGCCTTGATGCTCTCCCGCTCCTCGGCGTTCATGCCGCCGTGCAACGTCTTCAGACGTCCCTCTCCAGAGAGCCCCGCCGCGGTGAGCAGCTCGACCATCCATTTCTGGGTCGCCCGGTACTCGGTGAAGATTATGACGCGCGTATTGGTCCATTGTCCATCGGGCTTGAGGGTGTCTTCGAGCCACTGGATTAGAGCTTTAGCTTTGGAGTCGGCGCCGACGGAAGCGACGCGGCCGTACTCCCTCAGTTCCTGGAGTAGCTCACGTTCCCTTGTGCTGGGCTCGCGGAAGAGGTTGCTCGCGGCCTCGACGACCTCCCCAGCCAGCTCCTCGAAGGCCTCGTCGTCGGCGAAGTCCTCTTCTACCCCCTCTACCTGGCGACGCAGGACACCGGGATTCGGTCTAGCCTGCCTCTTGCGGCGGGCCGAACGTAGGGAGCGCTCGTGCTGCTCCAGGGTGGCGGCGAAGGCAGCTGGGGAGGAGAAGAGCCTCTTCTTCAAAAGCTTCAAGACGAAGTTGGAGGCGACCTCCTCGACCTTGTCTGTGGCGTCTTTCTGGCGAGACGCAGCGTATTCGCGCAGCGCAGCGTGGGCCCGACGTTCGGCTTCAGTGTACTCGACCTCCAGGAAATCCAGCTTGCGCTCGGGGAAGCGCGGGGTGCCGTCCCAACGGGGCGGGAGATCTCGCTTCAGGCGGCGCACCATGACCTCGCCGAGTTGACGTCTGTCCGGGCGGACGCCGCGGGCAAAGCGTTGGGCGTCGAGTAGTTCGAGGAGCGAGGAGAAGCTCTCGGGGTAGCCGTTGTGCGGGGTGGCGGTAAGGAAGAGCTTGTGTTCGAAGTGGGGCGCGAGGGTGCGGATGGCTCGCGTGCGGTCGGAGTCGGTGGCGTAGCGTCCGGTGCTGGCTGGAGCGGCGTTGTGGGCCTCATCGACGATCAGGAGGTCGAAGCGCCGTGGAAAGGCCGACTCTCCTTCTGCGGGCAGAACCTCGCGGAAGAGGCGCATAATGCGCTCGCGCTTGAGGAAGTCTATGGAGGTGATGAGGCGCGGGAAGTGGGTCCAGGGGTTTACGTGCAGGCCTCTGCTGCGCCTGAGGTCCTTCATCAGTGCGCTATCTACGATGCGGAACTCAAGGCCGAACTTGTCGCGCATCTGGTCTTGCCATTGAATCTGGATGGATGCCGGGCAGACCACGAGGATGGTGCGCGTGCGGTGACGGAGGATCAACTCCTGGGCCACGAGTCCGGCCTCTATAGTTTTCCCTAAGCCCACGTCGTCTGCAACGAGCAGGTTCACGCGGGGCATCCCGAGAGCGCGGACCACGGGGTCGAGCTGGTAGTCCTCGATATCTATGCCGCTGCGGAAGGGTGACTGGAGCGCTCTCACGTTGGCAGAGGAGATGGCGCCCCACCTGACCGCGTCGAGGAACGCGTCGAGGCGGCGCGGGTCGTCGAAGCCGGTGGGTTGCGGCAGGGCCGCCTTCTCCAGCACGCGGGCGCCAGGCTCGAGTTCCCATACGACCTGCAGCTCCTCCCCGAGCGCGTCGTCTTCGACGGACGAGAGGGTGACGAGATGTTGTTGTCCGTTGGTACGGGGGTTCAGGGGGTCGGGTGGCAGTGCGCTGCCGGAGACCTCTGTTACTACGAAGCGGCGTTGCCTGACGTCTACGAACTGGCCGGGTTCCGGTATGGATAGCTTGGTGGAAGAGGACATCACGGTAAGCTGGCTCCTTGCATGCCGGCGTCGGCCTCTTGTTCGGCTCCCGGTTCTGGGGTTGGGTGGATGACGATGCGGGCCGCGCCGAGCAGGGAGAAACCCGTCTCGGGCATGGCGAGCCGGTCGAGTTCTGTGAGGCGTCGGGTCTTCTCGTCGGCGAGGCTGCCTCGGACCCGGATCGCGTTCTCCAGGTTCGCCCGCCAGACCGGCAAGATTCGCTGATCGGACGGATCGTCGGAGGTTTCGAGATGGTTAAGTATCCTTCTCGCATCCATTACCCAACCACAATGCCCCCGTACAGACAAAACCTCCGGCGCGTCCTACCATTGGACTTGCCGGGCTACTGGGAATGGTCGAGCGGGCACACAAGCTCGGAACTTCCCGAAACGCAGAGAAACGACAGGAGGAGCGTGCGGCATGTCTGACGGAGCAGTTCCCCCCCGCCT
>JBBPYN010000038.1:0-2262 GCA_038199875.1 Rubrobacterales bacterium | reverse complement strand
TGCTCGAGCCACCCTCACCAGTCCTCCCACCAGGAGCCCTCCTGCTCCTCGGCCTTCTCGCGCCACTCCTCGGCGGTCTCTGATTGGCCGTCGCCCGTCCAGTAGCCACGGTCCTTCTCCGGTGGGGAGATCATGCCGGCTATGTGCCCGCTGGCGGCTAGGGTAAATTGGGTGCTGTTGGTGTTGGCGAGCTCGCTGATCTTCCACGCCGACTTCCAGGGCACGATGTGGTCCTTCTCCGCGCCCACGGCGTAGACGTCGCTCGTTATGCGCCCGAGGTCTATGGGACGACCCATGAGCTCCACCTCGCCCGGCTTTATGAGGTTGTTCTCGAGGTAGGTGTTCCTTATGTAGAAGCTGTGGGCGTCGCGAGCCATGCGCGCGCCGTCGCTGTTCCAGTAAAGCATGTCAAGGGCGGGCGGCTTTTGGCCGAGAAGGTAGTTGTTGATCACGTTCGCCCAGATCAACTCGCTCGAGCGCAAGAGGTTGAACATGTTCGCCATCTTGCGGTCGTCGAGGTAGCCCCGCTCCATCATCTGCATCTCCATCGCCTCGAACTGAGGCTCATCCATAAAGACCTCGGTGTCCCCTACCTCGGAGTAGTCCTGGAGCGCAACCATGAAGGTGGGATCGCCGAACTTCTGCTTCTCTTTCTCGTCGTCACCGGCCGCGAGCCAGGCCAGCGTCATCACCAGGAGCGTACCGCCGATGCAGTACCCGACGGGGTTGACCTTCTCGCTGCCCGTGATCTCGCGTATCACGTCAACGGCCTTCAAGGGACCCAGGGTCATGTAGTCATCGAACTTGGTGGCCGCCATCGAGGAGTCGGGGTTCTTCCAGCTGATAATGAACACCGTGAAGCCCTGCTCCACGAGGTACTTGACGAAGCTGTTCTCCTCGCTCAGATCGAGGATGTAGTACTTGTTGATCCAGGGCGCCATGAAGAGTAGCGGCACCTCGTAGACCTGCTCGGTCTTGGGCTCGTACTGGATGAGCTCGACAAGCTCGTTGCGGTAGACGACCTTGCCCGGCGTCGTCGCGAGGTTCTCGCCCACCTCGAAGGCGTTGGCGTCGACCATGCTCAGACGCCCCTCCTCCAGATCCGAGGTGAGGTTGCGGGCGCCGTCAACGAGGCTCATCCCCCCCGTCTCCATGATGCGCTTGATAGCGGCGGGGTTGGTGAGGAGGAAGTTGACCGGAGCCATCGCGGACACGAACTGCTTGAGGTTGAACTCGAAGCTCTGCTGTTCCTCGGCGTCCAGCTCGTCGTCGGTCTCTTCGGCCTCCTCGAGGAGGTACTCCGAAGCCAACAGGTACATCTCTTTGAGCATCTCGTAGTAGGGGTTGGACTCCCACTCCGGGTCGGAGAAGCGCTTGTCGGGCTTGCCTTCCTCCTCTTCCTCCTTCCGGGGCAGGCCCCAGAAGCGGGACGCGATGTCGGTCCAAACCTTCATATTCGTCTCGAAGAGGCGACGGTTGTAGTCCGTGGCCACCTGCATCGTTCGCCGCGGATCGGACATCTGGCGCTTCATGAGGGTCTGCAGCGCCTTGGAGATCTCCATCCAGTCGAGCGGTATGATGTTGCTCATGGGGTTGTCCGGTAGATTTCCCATGACCGACATCAACGGGTCGCTGGCTGTTGCCCCTTCCGCCCCCGCCTCCTCGCCGGTGGAACCCGGGGTCCCCGACATGGCGCCCATGTTGTTCCTGAGCCACTCCGACCACGCCTCGAACGGCGCGAAGGCCGCCGACCCCGAGTTCGGGCCGCCCGTTTTTCCGGCGTTTTCTGCAGAATCCGGCATCATTTATTCCTCCTCTTGCCCCAAAAAGCCTTTGTGTTCGCATCACATTATATATCTTTTATCGGACGGAACGGGGGCGGGCTCGGCAACCCTCCTCCGATCATGCGGTGACCCCGTCCCCCGTTACTGGAGGGGTACCGGCCAGGGAGCGGGCCAACGCCCGCAGGGTTCGAGTCCTTCCCCCTCCGCCCGTCCGTCCACGGCCAGACCGCCGCCAAGGGCACGAACACGAACGAAGGCCGGAGCCCCGAAGGACCCTGGCCTTTCGTAGCGATCTTTCTTCTTCGGTTACTACTTGGTCTTCTTGGCGCCTTCCTGTGCGGCGCCCTGGGAGTAGGAGAACATGGAGTTCATGAAGTCCATGTAGGCGTTTACCGACTCCTGCGCGATCTGCTGCCCGGCCTCCTGCTGGCGCTTGCTCTGGTCCGCCAACTCTTGCGTGAGCTGCCGGTTTTCCTCC
>JBBPYN010000037.1:0-52594 GCA_038199875.1 Rubrobacterales bacterium | reverse complement strand
CGATTTCTTCCATAACGCCTTCGACGCATCCTCTTGACCGGAAATACTGCCGAAGCCTGTAGTCTGATACCAAATCCGGATGAATGCCAACCGCTCGACGGAAGCCGCCATCGCCCGCGGACCTTCTGCTAACATCGTGGATTCCCGCTTTCGCGGGAATGAAGCGTGCGGAGCGGCGTGCGGAGCGCCTCCGCGTGCCACTGCTCGAATGCGCCCCCGTGTAGGCGATCCCGATGTGTAGCCTGTTGCCTGCAGCCTGAAACCTGTACACCCTGATGTTTAGATCCTATATGTGCCGGGTACACATAAATGCAGAAGGATGTAGAAAGCTAAGATATGGAGGAACTACAGTGATGCACGACGCTAGAACTTTTGACAAGATGGGCGAGACCACGCAGACCATGGTCAGGACTTCCCAGGAGTCGGCCAGGATCTTCACGGACTACACCGTGAAGGCGCAGGAGTTGAACACGCAGCTCACCAGGCGCGCGGTCGAGACCTGGATAGACGGTATGCGCAAGCAGACCGAGCTCTCACAGGAGATGGCGCAACAGCTCTTCGGGAAGGCTGAGGAGCAGGCTGATGTCTACCGTTCGTTCTTCGGGCAGTGGGGCAACGTTCCCACCATGAGGTTCCCGTTCGCGGGCATGGCGAACGATATGATGTTCCCCTTCCAGAGGCAGGGTATGCGGCTCGTCGAGAATAGCGTCAGGAACGCGGAGGAGGTCATCGAGACCGCCACGTTCCCGATAGCCAACTATGACGACAAGAACGTCGATGAGATCTCCGCGCGGCTCGACGGTTTGAACGCCGAGCATATCCGGCACCTCAGGAGCTACGAGAAGGCTCACAAGAACCGCCAGAGCCTGATCGAGCGTTTCGACAGCAAGCTCAGGGCTTCGTAGCACAGACTACATAAGCGTGATAGAAAAGGCCGGGGTCCGTAGCCCCGGCCTTTTCTTACTCTGCAGATATTTCAACCCATGTTGTAAGTGCTATACCAACTAAAGTAGCGTTTTCGGGTACATATTGGTCCCATCATAATCGCTAGATCTTGATTGTATTACAGTAACTGTGTAGCATTCGTGCAAAGCGAGGGGGTGTACAGCACCCTGTCATACGGAGGTAATACATGGACGTGATGAGAGGTCTGGGAGAACGCGGGGACGCGACGCCGCTTGCCGGCGTGGAGAACCTGATGCTCCACTTCACGCCCTACGCAGAGGACTGGTCCAAGCTTCCGGTCATCGTCTCAGGCGAGGGCTCCTACGTGACGGACGATAAGGGCAACACTTTTATAGACGGCCTAGCCGGGCTGTTCACGACGCAGGTTGGCCATGGCAGGACGGAGCTTGCGGACGCGGCCCACAAGCAGATGAAGGAGCTTGGGTTCTTCCCGAACTGGAGCTTCCAGCACCCGAGGAGCCTGGAGCTTGCGGCGAAGATCTCTGAGATAGCGCCAGGAGATTTGAACAGCACGTTCTTCGTCTCCTCTGGTTCTGAGGCTGTCGAGACTGTTATCAAGTTGGCCAGGCAGTACCATAAGGCCAACGGCGAGCCAGGACGATACAAGATCATCTCGAGGGACGTGGCCTACCACGGCACCACCATGGGAGCGCTTTCCGTGACGGGACTGCCGGGCTTCAAGGCGCCGTTCGAGCCGTTGCCGTCCGGATTTTTCCACGTCAAGAACACGCAGCAGGATCCCGAGGGGGCAGCCGACGCCATAGAGCAGATGATCGAGGCCGAGGGCCCTGAGCTCGTAGCCGCCGTGATCCTCGAGCCTGTGCAAAATGCCGGAGGCTGCCTGGTACCGCCGCCTGACTACTGGAGGCGGGTGCGCGAGATCTGCGACAAGCACGGCGTCCTGCTCGCCTCGGACGCCGTTATCTGCGCCTTCGGGCGCCTCGGCGAGTGGTTCGGTATCGAGCGCTTCGACGTGGTCCCTGACATGACGAGCTTCGCCAAGGGCGTCACGTCGGGCTACCTGCCCATGGGCGGCGTGGTTGTGAACGACAGGATAGCCTCCACGCTCAAGGAGAACGCGTCGATGTTCATGCACGGCTCGACGTTCGGGGGGCATCCGGTCTCTTCTGCTGTTGCGCTCGAGAACATAGCGATTATGGAGCGGGAGAAGCTCTTGCAGAACGTGCACGACCTGGAGGGGCATTTCGGGGATGAGCTGAAGAGGATGGCCTCTGACCACCCGATCGTCAAGGAGGTCAGGGGGATGGGCTTCTTCTGGTCCGTGGAGATCAAGCCCGAGCGCCCTGATGGTACGCTGCTTGCGGAGGACGAGTACCAGAAGTACTTCAAGGGCGTGGTCTCGAGGAAGCTTGTCGAGGGTGGTCTGATCTGCCGCTTCGACGACAAGGACGAACCCGTGATCCAGTTCTCCCCCGCGCTCGTCTCTGACCGCGAGGTCCTCAGCCGCATAGCGGAGATCACCGACGGCGCGCTCACAGAGCTCGAAAAAGAGCTCGGCTACAGGGGTTAGAGGGAGAAACCTTGACTCGCGCCCCTAGCGCGCCCAAGAGCGCCCACCCCGGAGACAAAGACTACCGTTCTTACAGCTTCTGGCTGGAGACGGCAGGGGAGGAGCTCGCGCCGAGACCTTCGCTGCCAGGTCCCACCGAGGCCGACGTGGCCATACTTGGCGCGGGCTTCACGGGTCTCTGGACGGCGTACTATCTGCTCAAGCAGGAACCTTCGTTACGCGTCGTGGTGCTCGAATCGGAGATCGCCGGGTTCGGCGCATCCGGCCGTAACGGAGCCTGGTGCAACTCGGGGTTCTCCGTGAGCCCGGGGGAGCTTGTGCGGCGCTTCGGCAAGGAGGCCTCCAGGGACCTCCTGCTCGAGATGCGGGGCGCGGTTGATGAGATAGGCAGGGTCGTCGGGGCTGAGGAGATCGACGCCCAGTACTTCCGCGGCGGGCAACTCAGGGTCGCCCGCGGGCAGGCCCAGGTGCCTGGCATTCAGGACGCCTACGAGTCAGCCCGGTCGCTAGGCATCGAGGAAGACCTCGTGTTGCTCGACGCGGAGGAGACCGCCGGGCGCGTCAGGGTCACCGGCGCGAGAGGGGCGCTGTATAACCCGTACTGCGCGACCGTCCACCCTGCACGGCTCGCGCGCGGGCTCGCCAGGGCCGTCGAGCGCCTTGGCGGTGAGATCTTCGAGAGTACAACCGTAACCGACTTCGAGACCGGCGCAAGCCCGCAGTTGGTGACGGAGGTCGGCGAGGTACGAGCTGGCGCCGTCGTGCTCGCGGGGGAGGCCTACCTGGCGCGGCTGCGCAAGCTGCGCAGGGAGGTGCTACCCATCTACTCCCTAATCGTCCTGACCGAGCCACCCTCCGAGTCGCAATGGGCACAGATCGGCTGGGAGGGCCGCGAGTGCGTGGCGTCCAACCGCTACACCGTGGACTACCTCTCCCGCACGGCCGACGGGCGCATACTCTTCGGCGGCCGCGGCGCGCCCTACCACTACGGCTCTAGCATAAGGGACGAGTACGACCTCCACCAACCCACGCACGAGATGCTGCGCCGCACGGCGAGGGAGTGGTTCCCTGCCCTCGAAGGCGCGCGGTTCACCCACGCCTGGGGGGGACCGCTTGCGATGCCCCGCGACTGGATGCCGACGATGTCATACGACCCGGCCCAGGGTGTCGCGACAGCCCGCGGCTACACGGGTCAGGGCGTTGCGACCGCGAACCTCTCGGGCCGGACGCTTGCGGACCTGATCCTCGGCCGTGACACCGCCGTGACCAGCCTGCCAACCGTCAACCACGAGACGCGCCCCTGGGAGCCTGAACCGCTGCGCTGGTTGGGCGCCAGGTACGTGCAGCGTGGCCTGATGAAGGCGGACGACCACGCCGAGCAGACGGGGGAGCCGCCGACCGGCAAGACCCTGGCCGAACGTCTTGGTAGTCACTGAAGACATGAACAACGGCCCGGGACCAGGCGATACCGCGGTCGACGCGGTGGTTGTCGGGGCTGGGCTGGCCGGGTTTACGGCGGCAAGGGAACTGGAAGCCGCAGGCGCTTCGGCAATGGTCATCGAGGCCCAGGACAGGGTCGGTGGCAGGACGATGGCATGCCGCGTCGCGGGGACGACCGTCGAGATGGGTGGGCAGTGGATCGGACCGAACCAGCGTCGCATAAGCGCACTCGCAAGTAGCGTCGGTGTCGAGACCTTCCCGACGCACCTTCCCGGGCGCACCGTCTTCTTCGAAGGCGGACGCCGCTCGGAGTACGAGGACGCCGAGATCCCCTTTACAGACCCCGCCTCGCTACGGGAAGTCGACGAGGTTTTCAGGGCCCTTGGCGAGCTCGCGAGGAGCGTATACGCAGGCGCGCCCTGGACGGCGGAGAAAGTCGCGGAGTTGGACGGACAGACGCTCGAGACCTGGAAGCTCCGGCACACGCAGAGCAGCGGCGCCAGGTTCTACTTCGATCTCGCGGTCGAGTCTCTATACGCTTGCGAGCCCCGCGACGTCTCGTTGCTAGGCGTACTATCGGATATTGCTTCGTCAGGCAGCTTCGGGGGGCTGTTCGAGATAGAAGCCTCAGCGGAGGAGTTCAGGTTCGTCGGCGGCGCGCAGGAGGTATCCGTCCGCCTTGCCAGTGAGTCGGACGGAAGTGTAGTCCTTGGCTCTCCGGTGCGGCGCATCGTTCAGGACAGGGGCCATGTTCTCGTGGAGTCAGACCGTGCCACCGTTCGCGCTGGGGCCGTGGTAGTCACGGTGCCGCCAGCTTTGCGCGGGCGCATAGAGTACGTACCCGCGCTCCCGCCTGTGCACGACGGGCTCTCGCAGCGGATGCCCATGGGGGCCGTGATCAAATGCCACGCCGTCTACGACGCGCCGTTCTGGCGCGAGGCGGGACTGAACGGGCGTGCCGAGAGCGACACAGGCCCTTGCAAGGTCACCTGCGACAACTCGTTCCCCGACGGCGACACAGGCGTCCTGACAGGCTTTATCCTTGGCTCCGACGCTCGCGAGTGGGGGCGCCGGGAGGACGAGGAGCGCGAGATGGCCGTGCTCGAGTGCTTCGCCCGCTACTTTGGGGGAAGAGCCCTCGGCCCTCTGGCCTACGCGGAGACCGATTGGGGGGCTGAAATCTACTCGCGCGGCGGATACGCGGGGGTGCCCGTTCCGGGTATGATCCTGGATCACGGTCCCGCGCTGACCGAACCGGTAGGATGCATCCACTGGGCGGGGGCGGAGACAGCCTCCGAGTGGAATGGATATATGGACGGGGCCGTCGCGTCAGGCGAGCGGGCTGCGCAAGAGGTACTCTCGGCGCTCGACCTTCGCCCGGAGACAGATGTCTCTGGTGCGGACGACCCCTCGCCAGGAAAGCTCGAAGACTACACGCACAGGGGGTAAGAGGTTGCAGGACAGAAAAACAACGAAACAGCCGCCGGAAGCGAGAAGCGCCGGTCCGAATACTGGTCAGGACGTGGCCGTGGAGTTGGCCGGGGTCACGAAGCGCTTCGGGGAATTTGTGGCTGTGGACGACCTCACGCTCGACATCTACGAGGGCGAGTTCTTCTCGCTGCTCGGCCCGAGCGGCTGCGGCAAGACCACGACGCTGCGTATGATCGCGGGCTTCGAGGAGCCGACGGAGGGTGGGATCTCCGTGGCCGGGGACCCTGTGCGCGGCGTACCCCCCTACAGGAGGCCCGTCAACACGGTCTTCCAATCCTACGCCATCTTCCCCCACTTGAACGTCTTCGACAACGTGGCCTTCGGCCTCCGTCGCTCAGGCGTAAAAGGAGAAGAGTTGCAAGGGAGGGTCACCGACGCGTGCGAGATGGTGCAGCTCTCCGGTTTCGAGAAGCGAAAGCCGAGCATGCTCTCTGGCGGCCAGCAGCAGAGGGTGGCGCTCGCGAGGGCCCTCATCAACAGGCCCAAGGTGCTGCTCCTGGACGAGCCATTGGGGGCGCTCGACCTCAAGCTCAGGAAAGAGATGCAACTCTACCTCAAGGACCTGCAGGACGAGGTTGGGATCACGTTCATCTACGTCACCCACGACCAGGAAGAGGCGCTGACCATGAGCGACAGGATCGCGGTGATGAACGAAGGCAAAGTCAAGCAGGTCGCTGATCCACCCACCCTCTACGAGCTACCGAAGAACCGCTTCGTCGCTGACTTCATCGGCCAGACGAACGTGTTCTCGGGCACGGTCGAGTCCGTGAACGGTGGGAAGATAACGCTTATTACCCGCTCGGGAGGGAAGGTGGAGGCCACAGCACCCGAGGCAGGTGTCGCGGTCGGAGAAGAGGCGCACGCCGCCGTGAGACCGGAGAAGGTAAGGTTCGGAAACGAGGGCGACAACACGAGCACCGTCAGGGTCAGGCAGATCGTCTACCTTGGGGTCAGCACCCAGTACATAGCTGACCTCCCAGGCGGAGAGAAGCTGATTCTATACCAGCAGAACTCCAGCGAGGAGGCCAACCCCGAGATAGGCGAAGAGACACAGGTGGCGTGGGACGCCCGTAATTGCTCGATACTAGGAGGCTAGACGTGAGTAGACCAACGAGGATATCGCGGGGCGATTTCCTGAAGGCGATGGGCGCGGCCAGCGTGGCTGGCTCTACGTTGTCCGTCCTGGCCTGCCAGCCGAACACCTCGGCGCAGAGCAGCGGTGGTGGTGGTAGCGGTTCCGAAGAGAAGGCGCTCAACCTCTACAACTGGTCGGAATACGTAGCCAAGAGCACCATCCCGAACTTCCAGAAACAGACCGGGATCAAGGTTACCCAGGACTTCTTCTCCTCCAACGAGGACCTCCTGGCCAAGCTCCAGGCCGGGGGCACCGGCTACGACGTCATCGTGCCTTCCGACTACATGGTTTCGATCATGATCAAGAGCGACATCCTCGAGCCGCTCGACATGTCCAAGATCCCGAACTTCAAGAACGTCGGTGATAACTACAAGGGACTCGCATACGACCCGAAAAACGAGTACAGCGTGCCCTACCAGTGGGGGACAACGGGCATCCTCTACAACAGGAAAAAGCTGGGTACGCTCGAACCGAGTTGGGAGCCGATGTGGGACCCTGCCAACAAGGGCATGATCGGGATGCTCAACGACGAGAGGGAGACTCCGGGAGCGGCCCTCTACAAGCTGGGCTACTCTGTAAACACGACGAGCAAGGAACAGCTCGACGAGGCCGAGGCCGAGCTCAAGAAACAGAAACCCCTGCTGCGCGGCTACTTCGACTCGACGCAGAACAGGCCCTCTGTCATAAATGGCGACCTCTTGCTCGGGCACGTCTTCTCGGGGGACGCCTTCCTAGCCCTCTCCTCCAACGAAGACCTCGACTACATCATCCCTGAGCCTGCGGCGACCCGCTGGACGGACAACATGTGCATACCCAAAGGCGCCGAGCACCCGAATAACGCCCACAAGTTCATAAACTACATTCTCGGCGCCAAGACGGGGGCTGCGCTCTCCAATTACACGTACTACAACACGCCGAACGAGGCGGCGCTACCGATGATCGACAGCGCCCTCAAGAATCTTCCCGGTTACAAGCTAGAGCCGAGCGCCTTCGACCGCCTGCAGATCATCGAGGACGTCGGTGGAGCGACCCGCGCGTACTCCACCCTCTTCACCTCGGTAAAGAGCGCCTAGCATGGGCAAAGAAGGACGCGGCTGGACGTTGAGGTTGGCGGGCCTGCTCTCGCCTGTAACCATCTGGCTAGGGCTCTTCTTCCTCGTGCCGCTACTTCTCATCCTGGCATACTCTTTCGGGAAGAGCGGCGTTTACGGCGGTATAACGCTCGGCTTCTATCCGGGCAACTACCTCAAGGTCTTCGACCCGCTGTACCTCGAGATCATAGTCCGCACGCTCGTCATCGCGTTGCTAAACACGCTATTGTGCCTCCTGATCGGCTACCCTCTGGCTTACTTCATCACCTTCAAGGGCGGCAGGTACAAGCATCTGCTCATCCTGCTCGTCATGATCCCGTTCTGGACAAGCCTGCTCCTCAGGGCCTATGCCTGGGTCGTCATCCTCGGCGGCGACAACGGTCTCGCCAACCGCCTGCTGCAGTTCCTGCACATCACGGACCACCCGCTGACCCTTATCTTTACCCCGCAGGCGGTAGTTATGGGAATGGTCTACTCGTATCTGCCGTTCATGATCCTTCCACTCTACGCTGCTCTGGAGAAGTTCGACTGGCGCCTGAAGGAGGCAGCCCAGGACCTCGGAGCGAGCCGGTGGCACACCTTCTGGCGCGTCACGTTCCCCTTGAGCATGCCAGGCGTGATAGCGGGGAGCATCCTGGTCTTTATCCCGTCGGCCGGAGAGTTCGTGATACCGAACCTGCTCGGCGGGGCGCGGACAGTGATGGTGGGCAACCTGATCCAGCAACAGTTCCTGAGCGCCCGCGACTGGGCCTTCGGAAGCGCCCTGGCGGTGATGCTGGCCGCCCTGCTGGTCGGGGCGATAATGTTCTACGTCCGAAGGGTCGGGGCCGACAAACTGGAGGGGGTGTAGCGCGTGGGTAACTCCAAGGGCGGCCCCGTCTACAGGGGCCTCGGCAAGATCCCGGACCGGGTTCTACTCCTTTTCGCAGGCGCCGTATACGTGTTCCTTTACGCCCCGATAATGGTCCTGATCTTCTTCTCCTTCAACTCGACCAAGAATACCCAGGTGTGGACCGGATTCTCGACCCAGTGGTACGGGGAGCTGATCAGGGACGGATCGGTCCTCAACGCGTTCAAGCTCTCGCTCATAGTGGGCCTGACGGCCACGGCTGTAGCCACCATTATAGGTACGCTCACGGCGCTCGCGCTCTCGCGCCACAACTTCAGGGGCAAGACGTTCACCGACTCGGCGATCTACGCGGCGACGGTGATGCCCGAGATAGTGGTCGGCGTGAGCCTCCTGGTCTTCTTCGTCGCGGCGACGGTCGAGCTCGGCATAGTTACTATCATCATCGCCCACGTGGCCTTCTGCATCTCGTTCGTAACGATAGTCGTGCGCGCGAGGCTCTCCGGAATGGACGAGTCGCTCGAAGAAGCCGCGCAGGACCTGGGGGCTAGCCCGGTCCAGACGTTCTTGCGCGTAACGCTACCGCTTATCCTGCCAGGTGTCATGGCGGGGGCGCTGCTGGCCTTCACGTTGTCTTTCGATGACTTCGTCATCACGTTCTTCGTCTCGGGCGTCGGGTCGAGCACGCTTCCCTTGAAGATCTACTCCATGATCAAGTTCGGCGTCAGCCCCGTGATCAACGCGCTCTCCACGGTTGTGATGGTCTCGACGATGGTCTTGATCCTGGGCGGTGGCCGTATCCTGGCGCGCAGGGGGGAGAACGCCTAGCGTCATGGCCGAACCCACCCCCCAGAGGGCTGGCCCGTTATGCCTGTAGACACGGTATCGTTCTGGCTCGAGCCTGTAGGTTTTCTCGACCGCAATACCGCGCAGGACGTGCCGAAGGTGGCCAACGGGTGTTACCACGATCCGGGCGAAGGCGTTTCGTGATAGATCCCATGCAACGCTGGTCGGATGTTGGAGAGAAGCCAGATTACGCCGGCCTGCTCACCTTCGCCGGCGTCCCCTATACGCAGGATGCGGCCAACCTCGAAGGCGTTGACGTGGCGATAGTCGGCGCGCCGATGGACGACCTCGTGTCAGACCGTCCAGGTACCCGTTTCGCGCCGCGTGCGATCCGGGCCGCAAGCAGCCCCCCTGGCCCGCAACTGGAGACCGGAATCGACGCCCTGGACGAGCTACGGGTCGTGGACTTCGGGGACGCGCCTGTACTGCCCGCGGATTCCATCCGCTCCCACGCCGCGATAGAAGAGACCGTGGGTCAGGTACTCGCGGCGGGTGCGATCCCCGTGGTCCTCGGCGGGGACCACTCCATCTCCGAACCTGACGTGCGCGCCTGCGCCGCCGCGCACGGGTCCGTTGGCCTGGTTCACTTCGACACGCATACCGATACCGGCGCCGAGGCCTTCGGCGTGGAGCTCTCGCACGGGACGATCATGCGCAGGCTCGTCGAGGGCGGGTATGTAGACCCGCGGCGATACGCGCAGATCGGGCTGCGTGGTTACTGGCCTGGGGAGGAGGAGTTCGCCTGGCAGGCCGAGAGGGGCATCACAAGCCTCTTCATGCACGACGTCAGGGACCTCGGCATCAGGGAGGTCGTGGGCCTGGCGGTCGAGGCGGTTGGAGACGGACCCGTCTTCCTCACCGTGGACATAGATGTCCTGGATCCCGCCTTCGCGCCCGGCACGGGGACGCCCGAACCAGGAGGGATGACCACAGGGGAGCTGCTGTGGGCGGTGCGTGAGGTGGCGGCGCGGGTAGATGTGATCGGGGCCGACATGGTCGAGGTGATCCCAACGAGCGTGGGCTCCGCGGACATTAGCGCGCTCGCCGCTGACAGGATCGTCCGCGAGATCCTCGGCGGCATCGCGCTGCGACGGAGAGAACAGACTGGCGAGCAAGCCAACGACAAGGAGGAGAGATGACGGAGACGAAGACGATGAAGAACTTCGTGGGGGGCGAGTACGTAGACGCCGCCGACGGCCGCACCTACGACCTGGTCAACCCGGCCACGGGCCAGACGTTCGCGCAGGCACCCCTCTCCGAGCAGGCCGACGTAGACAGGGCCTTCGAGGTGGCTGAGAAGGCCTTCGAGACGTGGCGCGACGCGACCCCTTCCGAGAGGCAGCTCGCGCTCTTCAGGATCGCCGACGCCATAGAGGAGAGGGCCGAGGAGCTCATCAGGGCCGAGTCGGAGAACACGGGGAAGCCGTTCGGGCTCACCATGGAGGAAGAGATACCGCAAGGGGTCGATCAGATCCGCTTCTTCGCCGGAGCGGCCCGCTGCCTTGACGGCAAGTCCGCCGGGGAGTATCTTGCCGGGCTGACCTCTTACGTCCGCCGCGAGCCGATCGGCGTCTGCGCGCAGATCACACCCTGGAACTACCCGATGATGATGGCTATCTGGAAGTTCGCCCCCGCGATCGCGGCAGGCAACACCATCGTGATCAAACCCTCGGACACTACGCCAGTATCGACCGTGATGATGGCCGAGATCGCCGCCGAGTTCCTGCCCGAGGGAGTGTTCAACGTGGTATGCGGAGATAGGGACACGGGCCGGATGCTGGTCCAACACCCGACGCCGCAGATGGTCGCGATCACGGGCTCCGTCAGGGCGGGCATGCAGGTTGCGGAGGCTGCCGCCTCCGACCTCAAACGGGTCCACCTGGAGCTTGGCGGCAAGGCACCCGTTATCGTCTTCGACGACGCCGACCTCGAGGAAGCGGCCGAGGCGATCTCGGTCGCCGGCTACTTCAATGCGGGGCAGGACTGCACGGCGGCGACGCGTGTGCTCGCCGCGCCCGGCATCGAGGAGGACTTCGTCGCCGCCCTCACGGAGCAGGCCAGAAACACCAGGACGGGAGACCCCGAAGACGAAGAGGTCCTCTACGGCCCGCTTAACAACGCCACGCAGCTCGAGCACGTCTCTGGTATGGTCGACAGGCTCCCCGACCACGCCGAGGTAACCGCCGGCGGCGGGCGTTTCGGCGACAGGGGCTACTTCTACGAGCCGACCGTGGTCTCAGGTCTCAGGCAGGACGACGAGGCCTCACAGAACGAGATCTTCGGCCCCGTCATCACCGTCCAGCCCTTCTCCGACGAGGACGAGGCGGTCAGGTGGGCCAACGGCGTCAAGTACGGCCTCGCCTCAAGCGTGTTCACCAAAGACCACGGGCGGGCGATGCGGGTCAGCCGCCGCCTTGACTTCGGGTGCGTCTGGATCAACACCCACATCCCGATCGCGGCAGAGATGCCCCACGGTGGCTTCAAGCACTCGGGCTACGGCAAGGACCTCTCGATGTACGGCCTGGAGGACTACACCCGCATCAAGCACGTGATGAGCAACCTCGAAGCGTGACGGAGGTTTCAGGACAAAGACATCAGGCATCAGCAGTAACGGCCAACCCGAAGCACGACCACTGGAATCCGGTGGTCGTGCGTGACCCGAAGACAGCGACGAGCAGAAAGGACGCCCGCTCATGCCTAGCGGCGGGCCGAACAGGGTACCCTGGAACCTGATACCTTGAACGAAAGGAGTTTGGATGAGCATCGCAACCTCCGAGCAAAGCGTAGTGGATAGCGTAAACAAGCAGCTCTTTATCGGGGGCGGGTGGCGTGACGCCTCAGGGGGCGACACGCTTGTTGTCGAGGACCCTTCGACCGGCGAACCACTCTGCGAGGTCGCTGACGGCACGCCGGATGACGCCTTCTCCGCCCTGGACGCGGCCAGCGGGATGCAGGACGAGTGGGGCAAGACGGCGCCGCGTGAACGGGGTGAGATCCTCCGCCGCGCCTTCGAGAAGATAATAGAACGCACCGACGAGCTGGCCCTCCTGATGACGCTGGAGATGGGCAAGGCGCTCGCCGAGTCGAAGGCGGAGATAGCCTACGCCGCCGAGTTCTTCCGGTGGTTCTCGGAGGAGGCCGTTCGCATAGAGGGCCGCTACGCGGTCCCACCCGCAGGCGCAGGGCGCATGCTCACGATGAAGCAGCCCGTAGGACCATGCCTCTTCATCACGCCCTGGAACTTCCCGATGGCGATGGGCACCCGCAAGATAGGCCCTGCTATCGCCGCCGGTTGCACGATGGTCATGAAACCAGCCCAGCAGACGCCCCTGTCCATGCTCGCGCTCGCCTCTATCCTTGAGGAGTCGGGGCTGCCCGGCGGCGTCCTGAACGTGGTGACGAGTTCATCCTCCGGCGGCACGATGGGACCGCTCATCGCCGACCCGAGGGCGCGCAAGCTCTCGTTCACGGGCTCCACTGAGGTCGGCCGGAAGTTGATCGAACAGTCAGCCGAGCAGATCCTGCGCGTCTCCATGGAGCTCGGCGGCAACGCCCCCTTCCTGGTCTTCGACGACGCCGACATCGACGCCGCGGTCGAGGGCGCCATCGTCGCCAAGATGCGCAACGTCGGTGAGGCCTGCACAGCGGCCAACCGCTTCCACGTGGCAGACGGCGTGGCGGGTGAGTTCGCCGAGAAGCTCGCGGCCAGGATGGACGCCATGAAGGTCGGGCGCGGCGTCGATGAAGGCGTTGAGGTCGGGCCCCTGATCGACGACGACCAGCGCGGCAAGGTATCGGAGTTGGTCGAGGATGCGCTTGGCAAGGGGGCAAGGGCGCTGGTAGGGGCCGAGAAGGTGGAGGGCTCAGGCTACTTCTACCGTCCCACCGTGCTCGACGGCGTCCCCGAGGACGCGACGCTCCTGAAGGAAGAGATCTTCGGCCCCGTGGCCCCTGTCGCCTCCTTCGGTTCGGAAGAGGACGCCATCGCCGCCGCCAACGACACGGAGTTCGGCCTCGTCGCCTACGTGTACACCAGCGACCTGAAGCGCGCCCTGCGCGTCTGCGAGGGCCTAGAGACCGGCATGGTCGGCCTCAACCAGGGGATGGTCTCGAACGCATCAGCGCCCTTCGGGGGCATCAAGCACTCAGGCTTCGGCCGCGAAGGCGGCGCCGAGGGCATCGAGGAGTACCTCGAGACCAAGTACGTCGCCATTAACCTCTAGGGAGTAGGCGCTTCGCGAAGCGCCCCTACCGCGAAGCGCCCGTGCGTTGCGGTATTCCCTGGCTTTGTGGCCGAAAGGAGATCGTGTTGGGCAGGACGATGCAGGTTATCAACCCGGCTACGGGGGAGAGTATAGAGGAGGTATCGGTCTCTTCTCGCGAGGAGGTCGATGCGGTTGTAGATCGGGCCAGGGCAGGGCTAACCGAGTGGCGGGGGTTTGCGGGGCTGGATCGCGCTGAGTTGTTTCACGATCTTGCCCGCAACTTGCGGGATCATGCCGACGAGCTGGCGGAGATCATGACCCACGAGGGCGGCAAGCCCTACATCGAGAACCACGACGAGGTCGGGTGGACGGCCGCCTGCTTCGATTACTACGGGGAGCTCGCACGCGACTCCGTCGGCTACCTCCCTGCCCCGATCGAACCCCAGCAGCTCGCCCTCGTCGTCAAGGAACCGGTTGGCGTCGTTGCCTGCATAGTCCCCTGGAACTTCCCGCTTCTCCTGGCGGCCTGGAAGGTAGCACCTGCGCTGGCCGCAGGGAACTCCGTCCTCCTGAAGCCCTCAGAGGAGACGCCGCTTGCCACCAGAAGGATGATCGAGCTTATGGAAGACCTTCCTGACGGCGTACTTCAAGGAGTCTACGGGGCGGGAGACGTGGGCGATGCCCTGGTGAGGCATCCAGGCGTAGACATGGTGGCGTTCACGGGGAGCCAGGCGACAGGGCAGAAGGTGGCGCACGTCGCGGCGGACCGTCTGATCCCTGCGAACCTCGAGCTCGGCGGCAAGGACGCCCTCATAATCTGCGACGACGTGGACATCGAGATCGCCGCCCAGGGGGCCGTGTGGGCAGCATGCCTGAACGCGGGCCAGGTCTGTACCTCTTCGGAGCGCTTCTACGTAATGGACAACGTGGCCGATGATTTCGTCGAGGCTTCGAGGAGCTTCGTCGAGAGCCTGAACATCGGCGACCCGATGGACCGCTCGACGGATATAGGGCCCATGATCAACGGCCCAGGCCGCGAGAAGGTCGAGCGCCACGTCGGGGAAGCCCTACAGGAGGGCGCGAAGCTCATCGCCGGCGGCGAACGCTACGGCGAGCGGGGCTTCTTCTACAAGCCCACCGTCCTCACCGGCGTAACGCCCTCGATGACGGTGATGCGCGACGAGACCTTCGGCCCCGTGGTCCCCGTCGTCGAGGTCGGGAGCCTTGACGAGGCGATAGAGCAGGCTAACTCCGTACCTTTCGGGCTTGGGGCGAACGTGTACACGCAGGACTTCGAGAAGATGCTCAAGTGCATGCGTGAGCTCAGGGCAGGGACCGTATGGATCAACGACCCCCTCACTGACAACGACGCCGCGCCCTTCGGCGGCCAGAAGGGAAGCGGCATCGGCCGCGAGCTCGGGCGCGAAGGTCTCGAAGCCTTCCAGGAGTCAAAACACGTCCATATAGATCCCAAGGTGGAGAAAAAAGAGTGGTGGTACCCCTACGGTCCTGGCGATGAGTCGGGCCAGCGGGTGATGTGATGGGACGTTCTCCGGAGAAGATCGCAGCCGGCGTCTACAGGGTGGACGCACTCGGCTTCCCGAACGCCATAAACATGCTGCTCCTCGAGAACGACGATGGCTGGACGCTCGTGGACACGAGCGTCGAGAGTAGTCCTGATCGGGTCCGCGAGGCGCTCAGGGATCTCGGCTCGGGCCCGGAGAACCTGAAGCGCATCTTTCTATCCCACCACCACGGAGACCACATCGGGGGGCTGAGGGGCATAAGAGAGTGGGCGCCAGAGGCCGAAGTCGGTGCCACAGAGTACGAGGCTTATGTTATCTCGGGCAAGCTGCCGCCCGCGCGGCCGACGAACCCGATTGTACGCCGCATGGCGAACCTGGAGAACATGCTGACGTCCCCTGTGGATAAGATCCTGCGCGAGGGCGACCTGGTCTCGGGTTTCCGCATCGTCTCCACGCCTGGCCACAGCCTGGGGCACGTCTCGCTCCTGCGCGACGTGGACGGCCTGCTTTTCACGGCCGACGCCTTCGGGTGCCTGCCGCGGAAGGTCCGGGTCGGCGTCATCAAGCCCTTCTGTATAGACCCACCGATGGCGAGACGCTCGGCCGAGAAGCTGCTCGGCGAACGGTTCGATACGGTCGTAATGGGCCACGGGCCCGTCCTGCGCGCTGATGCCAGGGCGAGGCTGCAACGGGCGGTCGAGCGTTGCCGGTACTAGGTGACTCGCGGGTGCTGGAAGCTTTGGAGCCAACCAGGATCGGATTTCGGAGGTTCATGCGACTTCAGCGGGGGGAATTCTTCGGATGAACAACGGACGATACGATGCCATCGTGGTTGGGACCGGGCACAACGGTTTGATCTCGGCCGCGTACCTCGCGAAGGCCGGCAGAAGAGTACTCGTCCTGGAGCGTCGGGGGGTGATCGGGGGCGCCACGGTGACGGAGGAGACCTGGCCAGGCTACAGGCTCTCGACCTGCTCCTACGTCTGCAACCTGCTGTTGCCCGAGGTGATCCGGGACCTGGACCTCGTCCGCCACGGCTACGACGTCAGGCCGCTCGACCCCCAGTACTTCTCCCCCTTCCCCGACGGGAGGTATCTGATCTCCCACCTGGACAGCGAGAAAACGAAGGAGCAGATCCGCAAGTTTTCGAAGAACGACGCAGCGGCTTACGACACCTACTGGGCGATGTGGGACCGCATCATCGCCCGCATGCGCCCCCTGCTCGACCTACCGCAGCCGACACTGGAGCACATAGAGCGCGCCTTCGATGGTCCCGAAGGCGAAGAGGACTGGCGCACGCTCACGCAGAAGAGCGTCGCTGAGCTCCTGGACGAATATTTCGAATCAGAGCAGATCAAGGCCACGCTGTGCGTGGGAGGCGTGATCGGGACGAACGCGGGTCCGAGGACCCCTGGCACGGCCTACGTAAAGTACCACCACATCCTCGGCAAGATCGGTGGCCACCAGGGGGCGTGGGGCTACGTCCGCGGCGGTATGGGCGCCGTGTCAGGGGCGATAGCCTCCTCGGCACGCGAGGCGGGGGTCGAGATCCTCACAGACGCTGAGGTCGCCGAGGTAGATATCAGGGACGGCGCCGCAACTGGCGTCCACCTCCTCGACGGCCGCTCCTTCGAAGCAGGCGTCGTTCTCTCCAACGCCGACCCGCAGCGGACCTACCTCGGGATGGTCGGCGAGAGGCACCTGCCTGACGACCTCGTCGATGGTGTCAAACGGAGACGTGCGGAAGGGTCGGTGGTGAAAGTGCTTCTCGCCCTCGGCGAGTTGCCGGATTTTACGGCCCTCCCTGGCAAAGAGATCGGGCCTCAGCACACCGGTGGCATCGTCATCAACCCTTCCATGGACTCGCTCCAGGAGGCTTTCGAGGAGTGCGAGCGGGGTGAGCCATCCAGGCGGCCGTTTATGGACGGATACATCCAGAGCGCCACCGAAGACGGGCTCGCCCCGCCTGGCAAGCACACGCTGAGCCTGTTCTGCCAGTACGCGCCTTACGAGCTCTCTGAGGGAACGTGGGAAGGGCGGCGGGAGGAGATCGGGGCCAACATTGTCGACACGCTTGCGGAGTACGCGCCGAACCTGCCTGGTGCGATCGAGCACGTCGAGGTCCTCGGACCTCATGATATCGAGGCCAGGATCGGAATTACTGGCGGCAACATTTTCCACGGTGAGATCCTACCCGAGAAGATGTTCGAGGGCCGCCCCGTCCCTGGCTACTCGGGCTATCGCACACCGGTCGAGAACCTCTACCTATGCGGCGCTGGCACCTGGCCTGGCGGGGCCGTCTTCGGCGCGCCTGGCCGCAACTGCGCCAGGGAAGTCCTCTCCGACTTCGGCCAGAGGGGGTAGACGTTGGATGGGATTACGAGTACGTCGACTTCGTGTTCTCGCCGAGCTCAGGCTGGCTAAGACTTCTCGCCTCCGAGCCCTGCCTCACGGGCGCGGATGATGGCTTGGGCGCGGTCCGCGACCTGCAGCTTGGTGAAGATGTTCGAGACGTGGTTGCGGACGGTCTTCGGGCTAAGGTAGAGGCGTTTCGCGATCTCGGGGGTCGTCTCGTGGCGGGCGATGAGTCCCAGGATCTCATGCTCGCGCTCGGTGAGCTCGGGGAAGGCGTCAGGCGGCGCAGCCGGACGTGGATTAGAGAAGTACTGCATCAGGCGGCGGGCTATGGCGGGACCGAAGATCGCCTCGCCGCTAGAGACGGCCCGGATCGAACGCAGTATCTCGGCCTTGAGGGCTCCTTTCAGGAGGTAGCCTCGGGCCCCAGCCTTGAGGGCGGCGAAGACAGAGTCGTCGTCCTCGTACATGCTTACGACGAGCACGCTTATGTGGGGACTGGTGTGCAGGATGCGGCGGGTGGCCTCTATGCCGCCCATCCCAGGCATGTTGAGGTCCATCAGGATCACATCCGGCTGCAACCTCCCCGCGATCGTTACGGTTTCCTCTCCGTCACGGGCCTCGCCCACCACCTCCACGTCGGGCGCGGAGAGGAGCAGGGCGCGCAACCCGTCGCGGAAGTGCGGGTGGTCGTCGGCGATGAGGATTCGTGTCGGCTCCACCCTCACACTCCCCGACTACCCGGTTCTATCCCTTCGCCCCGGCTCACTCCTCGTGCGAGAGGAAGGACCGCCCGGACGCTGGTGCCGCCGGAAGGCAGGTTCTCTATGTTGCAGGAGCCGCCGAGCTCCCCGGCCCGCTCCCGCATCGACGAGAGTCCGACGCCCGCCGAGCGGTCCTCCGGGATGCCCCGGCCGTCGTCGGTGACCTCCAGGCGCAGGACGTTGGCTTGCTCGTCCGGTGAGATGCGGGCCGTGCAGTGGCGCGCCCGGGCGTGACGCGCGGCGTTGGTCACAGCCTCCTGGACGATGCGGTACGCGGCCACCTCGACGGCGGCGGGGAGAACCGGTAGTTCTTCGGGCGCTTCTACCGTCACGCGGAGGCCGTTGCGGTCGCCGTGCGTTGCCTGCGCCTGGAGCGCCCCGAGCAGACCGAGGTCGTCGAGCGCGGGCGGACGAAGGCCGTAGACTAGGCGTCTAACGTCCGCGACGGCTTCCTGGGCCTGGGCGGTGATCTCCTCCAGCAGGGCGTCCGAGCGATCCGGGGCCGACCCCAGCAGGTCCCGCGCCGCCTCGGCCTTCATCGTGAGGCTCGCGAGCTGGGGCCCCAGGCCGTCGTGCAGGTCCCGGCGCAGGCGCCGGCGCTCCTCCTCGCGGGCGCTCACGAGCCGCTCTCTCGACTGTTGCAGGTCGGCGGAGAGGCGCACGGCCTCCTCGTTCAGGCGGGCGGCGTGAACGGCGACCCCGATCTGGCGCGCCAGGTCGTCGAGGAGCCGCCGGTCGGCGCCGGAGAAATCCTCTTCGCCGTGCCGGCGTCCCAGAACCAGCCGCCCCACGGTCTCGCCCCCGTAGGCGAGCGGCAGGCGCAAGAGGCCCTCCGCCGGCTCTCCCGTGGTTGCCACGCTCTCGTAGGCGCCGTTTCGTTCGAGCTCGACGCCCACGTACGGTGATTTCAATACCTCAGCGACGGTGCGGACGGCGGTGGGAAGCACGGCGTTCGGGGCGAGCGTGGCCTCCAGGCGTTGTCCCAGGCGGGAGAGCGCCGCGTAGGGGTCGTCGCGCTCGCCGTACATCAGACGGTTCACGCCACGCTGAAGCCTGTCACGCAAGGGCACGAAGAGGACGGCGACGAGGCCCGTGGCGAGGAGGGAGATGGCGAGGTTATCGCCAGCCCGAAACAGCGTCGCCAGGTAGCCGATCACGAGCACGTAGATCCCGACCACGCACGCGGTCAAGGCGCCGTAGACGAGGGTGCGGTTGATGATGAGGTCTATGTCGTAGAGGCGGTGCTTGAGGATGGCGACACCAATGGCGGCAGGTACCGCAAGGAAGCCGACGAGGAACAGCGCGCGTCCGACGAGGCTCGGGTCGAGGTCGGGCCAGATACTCACCACGGCGAAGGCCGCCGTCAGTACTGCTGCGGCGTAGGCTACCCATTTGAACTGCTGTCGCTCCTCGCCCGCCGACCGCCGGAACCTCACCACGAGCGCTGCTGCGGGTACGAGCACGAGCACCCCGGAGAGCGGCGCCGAGACCGTATCGGCCGGTTCCAGAAACCGGGCGACACCCTCGACCCCGAACGGGTTCTCGACGCTTGGGGTAATGCCCTCCAGAGGCCCCGGTCCGAGTGCGTAGACGAGCGTGTCCAGCCCGATCCCCACGGCTACCATAAAGGCGACGGGGCGCCAGCGGAGCGACGGCAACCGGCCGTTGGGGAAGTACAGAAGCAGGAACAACACCATCAGCCCGGCGGGAAGCCATACCCACGAGGAAAGCCAGGCTGCGAAAACCCCGCCGGGCAGCGAGCCAGGCCTCGTAACGAGCGCGTAAGCACTGTACTCGACCACGAAGACGACCACCGCGTAGAGAGACCCCGCCGCCAGGAACAGCCAGCCGATAGGATTCTCTCGCCGCCGCGAGGCTACGAGCGCGCCGAGCGTCGAGAGCGCCAGCGCCGCCACGACGTTGTTGACGAAGTAGGTGGAACCGCCGGTGGTGGAGAAGTTCAGCGTCAGCAGGACCGCGCCGAGCGCCACGAACCCCGCGGAGATCGCCCACACCACCCAGGCAAGCCGTCCGCTGCGGGCGCTTAGCCCATGCGCCGCCGCTGCCTGCTCGGGTATCATCTTCAGGTTACCCCGGCGAGCACCCGGTTATGGTCGCGGTTTATCGACAAGAGCACCTCTTTCCCGTGGGGTTATATTCTACCCACGCTACAGGGCTTTCGTATAGAACCGGCTCACTCCTGGCTTCGCGGCTTGGTCCGCCGGGCTCTCACCCTATCTATCAGCTCAAGGACGCCGGTGAGAAACAACGACAGCCCCAGTACACCGTATACCGCCCCGGCCGCAAGGAGCACCACGCGAGGAACATACGGTGTGGGTGGCGCAAACGCCTCTCCCATCCCTCCAAAGATAAAGAGCAGCCCCAGAAGACAGAGCACGCCCACAGCCAGGGTTCCCCACCAGCGCCGACTACGAGCGAGGAGCGTGAACACGGTCAGAGCGATCCACGGGCCAAGCGGCAAAGAGGTCACAGTGCCGCTGGCAACTAGGTCTCCCGCGGTGATGCTCGAGTCACCCGAGCCGCTACCGAGCTCGCTACCGAGTTGGGCAGGCCACTCGAAGATGAGGCCCAGGATAAGGCCCAGAGTCGAAACCGCGAAGATAAGAGCGGCCACGGAGACAAGCCTCTTGGTGGTAGATCTCACTACTGCAGCTCCTTTCCATACTTCGTTTATCTCCTGGATAGAACCCTAAGCGGCGCGGCGTCCTGCCGTCATGAGGCAAGGTCCCGATCGGGCCGGGAAGAATGTCCCGATCCGGAAAGCGGGGTAAGGAAGGGGTGATCCTTCCTTACCTCGCGCTGGTCAGCTCTTCAGCACTTCGATACCAGATCCCGCCCCGCTCGGAGACGCGTGCGGGAGGTCGATCCCGGCGCTGTTATCCGCCCATCATGTATGGTCCGGCGCCGCGCTTGAGCAGTCCGCGGGCGACGATCGTACGCTGTATTTCGCTGGTACCCTCCCAGATTCGGTCGACGCGGAGCTCGCGGTAGTACCGCTCGGCCGGGTTCTCGGTCATGTACCCGCGCCCCCCGAAGACCTGTACGGCCCGGTCCGCGACACGGCCCGCCATCTCGGAAGCGAACAGCTTCGCCATCGCCGTCTTACCGTGCAGAATTTTGGGATCATCCGTCTCCCACGACCTGGCGACGTGGTAAGTCATGAGCCACGCAGCATTGAGTTCCGTTACAGAGTCGGCAAGCATGAACTGGATGGCCTGATAATTCGAGAGCTTACGGCCTGAGGCCGAACGCTCCAGCGACCAGGACCGCGCGAGGTCGATGAGCCGCTCGGCGGCCCCGCAGCAGCGGGCCGCGATCATCAACCGCTCCAACGAAAACCAGCGCTTGGTCCCCTCGTCCCCACCACTACCCAGGCGCGCGCCTTCTGGCACCCTGCAGTTCTCGAGCCGGAGCTCGATGTGCTTGGATGCGTAAGGGTCGTGCATGAACGTCGGGGTGCGTACGATATCCAACCCAGGTGCATCCCTGTCGACCAGGAAGGAGGCCTGATCTTCCCCTGCCCAGGCAAGCACGATAAAGAAGCCGGCGCGCTCCCCGCCGGTCACGAACCACTTGTCTCCGTTCAAGACCCAACCGTCCCCGTCTCTCTCGGCGGTGGTCTTTATATCCTTGATGTCCGAGCCGGCCTCGGGCTCGGTGATCGCCCACGCCTCCCGCGTCTCGCCCCTGATGACGGGCATGACGTAGCGCTCTATCTGCTCGGGGCTGGCGAGTTCCAAGAGCTCTCGCGGGCCACGGTCGGCGACCATATAGCCAAGGCCGTTGGTCGTCTTGCCCGACTCCTCCTCAAGCGCAACGAGCGAGATCATGGACAGGTCCATGCCCCCGTACTCTTTGGGCATGTTGAGGTTGCTGAACCCGGCCTCCCGCGCCTTGTTGCGCAGTGCCTGCAACCTCTCCTCGTCTATCTCCCCGCGATCCGCGATCTCCGCTTCGAAAGGGTGGAGCTCTTCCTCCACGAACTTGGCGATGCGGGCTTTCAAAGCCATTACCTCTTCGGGGATCTCGGGCAAGATCTGCTGCTCAGGCGCCCTCGTCATGGTCTCGTCTCCTTGTCTCTACTTCTTCGGGAAGGGAAGCGCGATAGCGTCCTCCACCCTGCCAGGTTCTTTCTCGCGCGAGAACCGCGCCAACTCCACATCCTCCCTCGGCAGGTCGCCTACGGACCCTTCGGAGATCAAAGCGGCCATCTTCTCGCCGAGCGCCGGTCCCCACATCATGCCGTGCCCCCCGGCCGCAAGGACGTAGAAGCCCTCCGCAGGCTCGTCGATGATCGGCAGGTGGTCTGGCGTGTAATCTATGGACGCCGCCCAGGCCCGCGACACGGGCAATCCCGCGAGCGCCGGGTGTGCCGACTCCCAGTCACCGCGCAACCCCTCGTAGTAGTCCCAGTCGAAGCCGATCTGGTACCGCCCCGAAGTGTCCGCCTCGTCGACGGGGTTGCTCATGCCCAGAAGAGCACCCTGCTCCTCCGGCCGCCAGTAATAACCCTTGCCGACGTTGAACACCAGCGGGAACGGGTGCATCGCCCCTTCGCCCAGGACAGGGAACGTGACGATCTGGTGCCGTACAGCCATAACGGGCACCTCGAGGTCGACCATCAAACCCACCTCGTGCGCCCCCCTGGGTCCGCCTGCGTCGACGACCCTCTCAGCCTCGAAGACGCCCCGCACGGTCTCGACGGCGTAACGGCCGCCACGCTCCCCGATACCGAGTACCTCGCATCCTTCGTACAGGTCAACCGCTTCCTCAGAGTGGACCGCGTAGGTGGCGTTGCGGGCCGCCACAGGCGGATGCACGTAACCGTCGTCCGCAGTGTACGTGGCCCCCACGAACCTGTCCCAGTCGAGATCCGGGAACTGCCTCTTGCCCTCCGCTGGCTCGACCCACTCGTTCTCGACACCGGCCTCCCTCCGCACCTCGACCAGCCGCTGAAACCCTTCCTTCTCCTCCTCGGTCTCAGCGACTATGTAATACCCCGTCTCCCTGAAACCAGAGTCGAGCCCTAGCTCTTTCCCAAGCCACAGGTATAGCTCCCTCGAGAGCTTGCCGAGCTTCGCCGCCGTCTCAGATCCCCCCTGCTGGCGGACAACCCCGGCCGAACGGCTGGTCGCCCCGCCCCCAGCCCATCCGCGCTCCAACACAGCAACCCGACCGAAGCCGCGCCCGGCCAGCCGGAGGGCGGTCCACAGGCCCAGATTGCCTCCACCCACCACCACCGCGTCGTAGACCGGCATCTCTAGCTCCTCCTTCTCGGTGACTGCACGTGTTCCCGAAGCCGCTTCCGAACGTCCCCCTTCACGCGATCCTCGCTACCGGATCACACGCTTTCCAGCATGATCTTGAACCGCAATTTAGTACAACCCGTAAGCGAACCCTCCTCCGAGGAACAAACAGGTCCGGAAACCTGTATATATAAGGATCGCTTCTGGTAGGTACGCTCCTTCCAGACGTGGTAGGGCCTCCCGCATCCTGGCGACGGACGGAAGCGCGTACAGCCGCAGCAAGTTCTTGAACCGTCATTTAAAAAGGATTATACTGAATCCGGTAGGTTACGGCAAACTTACGGCAAACCGGTGTATCGGGTTTGAAGGATCGGCTCGAAAGGGGAGCGCCCATGACGCCTCTTGATCGCGAACTGTTGGTCTTATCGCTGGTTCCTGACGGGCAGATGAGCCTGCCTGCGGCGGCGTACACGGATGCTTCCGTGCTCGGGTGGGAGATGGAGCACTTCTTCGACGAGAGCTGGGTCTGCGTCGGCCGCTCGGAGGACTTGCGCAACCCGGGCGAGAGGCGTGCGGTTTCGTTGGGGCATGAGCGCGCCTTGCTCGTCAGGGACGAAGACGGCACTTTGCGCGCCTTCTACAACGTGTGCCGCCACCGCGGGCACGAGCTTCTGGAGAGTGGCGGCACCGCCGGCGGAAAGTTCATCCGTTGCCCTTACCACGCTTGGGCATACGGGCTCGACGGGGGCCTGCAAGGGACGCCCGGGTTCGGTGGGAGTTTCGGGTTCGATAAGGCAAATTACTCGCTCGTGCCCGTCCGTCTCGCCGAGTGGCACGGATGGGTTTTCCTCAACGCCAGCGGGGATGCCATGACGTTCGAGGAGCATGTCGGCGACTTTGGGGATATGGTCGCCAACCACAGCCCCGGCGAGCTCGTGAGGGCCGCCGGGCAAGACTATGAGGTCGCGGCGAACTGGAAGATCCTGGTCGAGAACTACCACGAATGCTACCACTGCTCCTCCATCCACCCTGAGCTCTGCAAGGTGAGCCCGCCCAAGAGCGGGGAGGATTACGAGGCGAGCGGCGCATGGGTCGGGGGGTCTATGGATCTCGAGGACCACGCCGAGACCATGTCCCTCACGGGTGAGAGCTTTGCCCCGAGGCTGCCCCACCTTGCAGAGGGGCAGGAGAGGGAGGTCTACTACTACCAGCTCTTCCCGAACCTGCTCATTAGCCTCCACCCCGACTACATAATGACCCACAGGCTTCGTCCTCTGGCCCCGAACCGCCATCGAGTGCGATTGGCTGTTCTCCCGCGAGGCCGTAGAGTCTGAGGGCTTCGACCCCTCCTACGCCAGCGACTTCTGGCACATCACCAACGGCCAGGACTGGCATGCTTGCGAGGGCGTCCAGCGGGGCGCCTCCTCCCGCGGCTACCGCCAGGGCCCCCTCTCACCAGAGGAATCGACGGTGGGCAAGTTCGTTGGCATGGTCGCACGGGGGTATCTGGAGGGCGGGGTCACGCAGATACCCGACTGGAGCGCGCCCGAACGCTCCTTCGGCGGGAGTAGGGAGTAGGGAGTGGGGAGTAGGGAAAAAGGGTGGGTCTCTCAGACTCTCCTGCCCTGTGGGTTCTTCAGTGACCGTAGAGGCGGGGGCTCCCGTTGGGGTGCATTCCGCTCGTGGTTTCTCGCGTCCGCCGAACGTCACCAGGAGCGTTCTCGCTCAGAGGTTCTACGAGGGCGTCGACAGCGACGCATCCGTTCGGGCTGACGATAAGCGGGTTGATGTCGAGGGCGCCGATGAGGTCCCCGAGGTCCCACGCCAGAGAGGAGAGACGCGACATGGCAAGGGCTAGCGAGTGCGCGTCAGCTGGCGGTGCGCCACGGACGCCGTCCAGCAACGGGCGGGCGTCGAGCCGGTCGATGAGTCGCATTGCGTGGGCCTCGTTTATGGGAGGCAGGGCGAGACGGCGGTCGCCTAGCGTCTCTAACAGGACCCCTCCAGCGGCGACCATCACCAGCGGACCGAACTGGGGATCTTGGACAATGCCAAGGGCCATCTCCACGCCAGGCTCCGCCATCTCCTGGACGACCACCGAGACACCGAGGCGCGAAGACATCTCGCGGTAGGCGTCTATCAGGGCGTCAGGGTCCTCAACCCCCAGCTTCACCCCGCCAAGGTCCGTCTTGTGCGACGCGGCGGCGGTCTTGAGGACGACGGGATAACCAAGGCGCCCGGCTGATTCGAGAACCTCATCGAGGCCGTCCGCGGCGTCGGTCCTGGCCACCGGTATCCCGTAGTCGGCGAGCATTCTCAGGGCTTCGGCTTCGCCGAGACGTGTGCCCGCGGCCGTGGCCAGGGTCTCGCGCCAGCGGTACCTGACGTGCTCCGGAATCGGGTCGGGGAGCATTGCGGATGGAAGGGCACGCGCGTCGCGCCGATCAAAGAGATGACGGAATGCGCGCAGGCCTGAGTTAACGTCTTCGAGCACGGGTACCCCGACTGAGCGCAGGCGGGTCGCTGCGCTCTCCTGGATCGCACTCGTGACGCCGCAAACCACCGCGAACGGCTTGTTGGTAGAGGCCCAGGCCCGCAGGGCGGCCCAGGCGTGGCCCCTCTCGGCCCTGTCGCTGTGCAGGTCGACCACGTACGCGAACGCCCCCGTGTTTGGGTCCTCGGCCAGGTGCCTCGAGCAATCCAGGAAGATGTTGTAAGGATCGTTGTCCGTTCCCCAGGCGTCAAGGGGATTCACGGCCGGCAGGCCTGGCTCAAGCCGCGCGGCGAGGCCCCGCAGGGTCTCCTCCGAGGGCTGGGCCAGGGGAACGTCGAGGCCGACCGCGGCATCTACCAGGTGCGCCCGCTCGCCCCCCGAGTCGAGGATGGCGGCCAGCCCTCCAGGGGCAGCGCGGCGCTCCGCCCCCAGAAGCTCGAGCAGGTCGGACATCTCGTTGAGCGTGCCGACGCGGGCCACGTCGTAAGCGTCGAAAAGCGCCTCGTAAGCCGCGTCGTCCCCTGCCAAAGCCCCCGAATGGGCGGTGACGAGCCGCCGGGAGGTGATCGTACGTCCCACCTTGAGCGCGACGACGGGGATGTCGCGCTCGGCGGCGGTTTCGAGCGCCAGTTTGAAGCCATCAGGGTCACGGACGGTCTCCAGGAACAGCGAGATCACCCGCGTCGAAGGGCGCTCCAGGGCGTAGAGCATATAGTCGGCCATGGTGGCAGAGAGCTCTTGGCCAGTGGAGACGGCGAGGTTGAAGCGTATCCCCCTCTCCGCATGCAAAAGCGCCGAGAAGGCCGATCCGGAGTGGGAGATCCAGGCTACGTTTCCCGGCTCGAGGTCAGGGCGTTCCTCGAAGGCGAGTGCCCGCAGCCCGCGCTCGACGTCGGCGAACCCCATGCAATTGGCGCCGCAGACGGCCATCCCCGCCTCGCTGGCGATGTGCCTGATCCGCCCGGCGAGTGTAGGATTCCGCGGGGGGTCCTCGAGCGCGCTGGCGAACACGACGACGCCCCGCGCGCCGCACCGGGCCGCAGCCGACATCTGCTCCTCCAGACGATGGTTGCCAACCCCGAGCAACACGAGGTCGGGGACGAACGGCACAGCCTCCAGCGCAGGGTAGCAGGCGATGCCCTCGACCTCGTCGTAGTTGGGGTTGACCGCAGCCGTCTCACCGGAGAAGCTGCCGATGATGAGCTGCCTCACCATGTGATTGCCAGGCGAGTCGAACTTCGGGCTAGCCCCGACCACGGCGACGGAGCGCGCCCCAAGCATCGTCCTCAAAGCGCCGTCTAGCGCCACGGTCTTACCCCCTGCTGCGCGGGATCAGGCGCTCCTTCAGACGCTCCCTGCGCCGGTCGCGCCGGATCTCCCGCACGCAGTTGTAGGCCGGGATGGCGCAAACGCCGCCGCCGGCGTGGGTGGCCGACGAGGCCTGGTAGAGGCCCCGGATCGGGGTGCGGTAGTCCGCGTAGCCGGGGGCAGGGCGCATGTGGAAGAGCTGCTCGGCGGAGAGCTCGCCGTGGAAGATGTTGCCCCCGACGAGCCCGATGTCCTGCTCCATGTCGTAGGGCCCTAGCACCTGGCGGTGCATGATGGATCTCTTCAAGTTGGGGGCAAGCTCGCCGTAACCTTCGATCACACGGTCAGCGTAAGCCTCGAGATCCTCCCGGTGGGGCTCTTTGGACCATTCGTGCGGGACCCACTGCGTAAAGAGCGACATTATGTGGTACCCCTCAGGGCAGAGCGTACGGTCGAACACCGTCGGTATCACGCCGTCGGAGAATGGCTGGCGCGCCGCCTCTCCACGCCGCGCGTCCTGGAAGGCCTCCTCGATGTAGTCGATGGAGTGGGCTAGCTCTATCGCCCCGCCCAGATGGTCCCCAGGGCCTGGGTCGGCTGTGAAGTCGGGAAGTTCCGAGAGGGCCAGGTTGATCTTGACTACCCCGCTGCGGGAGTTCCACCGCTCGATGCTGCCGACGAAGTCGTCGGGCAACTCTTCCCTGCGGAGTTGCTCCAGGAAGGTGGTCTTCGGGTGCGTCGCGGCCACCACGAGGTCAGCCCGCAACTCCTCGCCGCCCTCCAATACCACGCCCGTCACGCGCCCGTCTCTCTGCAATATACGCTCGACCGGCGCGCTGGTCCTGACCTCCGCGCCGAACTCCTCGGCGGAACTCCTCAAGGCATCCGAGACGGCGCCCATACCGCCTCTGGGGTAGCCCCAGGAACTGAGGCCGAGGCCGGCGTCGCCGATCTCATGGTGCATCAAGACGTAGGCCGTCCCAGGGGTCGCGGGCCCTGCCCACGTCCCGATGATGCCGTCTACCGCCATCGCACCCTTTATCTGCGGCGACTCGAACCAATCGTCGAGCAGGTCCCAGGCGCTCATCGTCATGAGCCGGGTGAGCTCGCCCACGCGGGGCACGTCCAACCCCCGCATCCGCCACGCCAGCTTCAACTGGTCAAGCAAGTCAAGCGGATGCCTGGAGCCTATCTTCGGGGGCGTCGTGAGCAGCAAGGGCTCAAGGATCCCCGCCATCTCTCCAAGCCACTCGCGCCACCCGGCGTACGCCTCGGCGTCCTTGTGGGAGAATTGCGCGAGCGCCTCGTAGTCTTTCCTATCGTCTGTTCCGGTCATGATCAGGGACCTGCCGTCTGGGAACGCGTAGTAAGACGGTCCCATCGGATAGACCTTGTACCCGTGCCGCTCAAGACGCAACTCGTCGATGACGCGCCGCGGCATCAGGCTCATCACGTACGAGTAGGTTGTGACGTTGAACTCAGGCGCCTCTGGCCACGGCGCATCGGTCGTAGCAGCCCCCCCAACCTTGTGGCGGGCCTCGAGCACCACCGTCCTCAACCCGTCGCGGGCGAGATAGGCACCCGCCGCCAACCCGTTGTGCCCCCCGCCGATGACTATGGCCTCGTAGCCGCCGCTCATCTCCCACTCCCTTCAGGAGCCTGGTATTTTTCTAAATCGTCATTCAATGTAGCACCTCCTGTTTGCGACGGCAAGACGTTTCTTGTGGCCCGTGTGTTCGCGCTATTGATGGACTGGAAGGTCAGGTTATGCTATCTTTCTCCGTTAAATAGTCGTTCACAATATGTACAAGAGACCGTGGGAGACGAATGAGCGCACGGCCCAAGTTGACACAGAAGCGCCGCACGCAGATGCTGGAGGCGGCCGTTGAGGTGATCGGGGAGCGCGGTCTGTGCGACACGCGCATCGCTGACGTGGCTGAGAGGGCTGGCCTTAGCCCGGCCCTCGTCGTGTACTACTTCGGGTCGAGGGAGGCGCTTCTGACCGAGGCGCTCGCGTACGCCGAGGACCTCTTCTACATAGAAGCGTTCCGGGAGTTGACGGGCATCGAGGGTGCTTCTGGGCGGTTGGTGCGTTTGATCGAGCTGGCCTGCCCGCCTGTGGTGCGGCGCGAGACCGACGAGTACTGGACGCTTTGGGTCGAGTTGTGGTCGCGGGCTTTGCGCAACGAGGAGGCGGCCCGCAGGCGCGAGGCGCTAGAGCGCCGCTGGCGCAACACGATCGCTGAGGTCGTAAGGGAGGGCCAGCGGTCGGGCGAGTTCGGACCATACGATCCCGAGCGCTTCGCGACGTACCTCTCCGCGCTCATGGACGGCCTAGCGCTGCAGGCGCTTTTCCGGGACCCCGCTGTAGACGGACGACTGGTCAACGAGATGTGTATGGATGCGGCTGCCAGGGAGTTGGGCTTTGACCCCGGCGCGCCAGGGCAGAGGAGTAACAAGAAGGGCGCCGGGCAGCAGGAGCTCGCCGCCGAGGGGTAGGGACGGGGCGTCAGGCGCCCCGAGAGGAGGTTTATAGCGATGGCGTTCCACCCGAGGGAGAGGCCAATCTGGCGGCCGCCGATGTCGCGCCGCGAGGCGCTCAGGCTGATGGCTGGCGCTGCCGCCGCGGGCGGGCTTCTGGCCGGCTGCGGTGCCGGAAGCAGTTCCTCGTCGGCCGCGCGCGTGATCGTCGGCACCAGGAAGGACCCTGCGAAGCAGCCACTGTACGACGACAACCCCATGATCGACTCAGGGCTCGAGCCCGAGAAGGGGCCTTTGCGCGTCTACAACTGGGCCGATTACGTCTACCAGCGCGTGCTCAAAGACTTCGAGAAGGAGTTCGGCGTCGAGGTCGAGCTTACGACCTTCTACAACCTGGAGGAGGCAACCAGGAAGCTCAGGACCGGCAAGGTCAACTTCGACGTGTTCGTCCCAACGGCCGAGATCATACCGAAGTTCGTGGCTGGGAAGCTGCTGCAACCGCTCAACCGCGATTATCTGTCGAACCTGAAGAAGAACGTCTGGCCGATGTTGGCCGACCCATACTACGACGGGGGGTCGCGCTACACGGTCCCCTACACCGTCTACCTTACCGGTATCGGCTGGCGCACTGACATGGTCTCCGCCGACATCGCGGCCATGGACAACCCATGGGAGGCTTTCTGGGACCCCGAGTACAAGGGGATAGCGGGCCTGTACGACGACTACAGGGAGACGGTCGGGGTTGGGATGTACAAGAACGGCATCACCGACATAAACGGCGACAAGCCGGGCGACCTCGCGGCGACCAGGGACAGCCTCGTCGAGCTGACAAACCTGGTGGATATCCGCTACACGATCGACGGGGCCTACGCCAAGCTGCCTGAGGGCGTGTTCGGCATCCACCACGCGTGGTCAGGCGACATGGTCAACGCGCCCTACTACATGCCAAAGGGCGGAGATCCTTCGGTGCTACGCTACGTGTGGCCCCCGAAGGCGCAGGGCAGGGCGGGGGGCTACGTGTCCAACGACAGCCTCGCGGTGCTCAAAGGCGCGGAGCATCCCGTCCTGGCCCACATGTTCCTCAACTACATGCTCGGCGACAAGGTCGCCATCAAGAACTTCAGCTGGAACGCCTACCAGCCGCCCATTAATACTTTGAAACCTGACAGCCTGGTTTCCGACGGGATGATCCGCGAGAACCTGGCCTCGACGGTCATCGAGCAGGACGACTTCGACATGGGCCAGACACCACAGCAGTTGACGCCCGAGCAGGACAAGCGGTGGCTAGACGCGTGGTCCAGGGTGCAGCAGGGCGGATAGAACCGTGAGCAAGCTGGCCGACGAGCGGGGCGTGGTCGGCGAGGGGAGATGGCTTTGGCCCACCTTCGCCCTTCCCGGCGTGGTGTGGCTCATCGTCCTCTTCGTCACGCCCCTCTACGCGATCCTCGCCATGGCCATGGGGACCTCAGACCCAATCTTCGGGGACACGCTGCCCGTGTGGAACCCGCTGCAGTGGAACCCGGCCACGTTCGGGGATGTCCTGGGCGAGCTGTTCACCGGCCAGCTCGGGGTGGTTTTCTTACGCACGCTCGTCTACGTCGCGGTGGCGACCGCATTAAGCCTTTTGATCGGGTACCCCGTTGCCTACTACGTCGCCAGGCACACAGGCCGCTTTCGGGTGCTGCTCTTGCTGCTCATCATCGCGCCGTTCTGGATCAACTACCTCATGCGGATGCTCGCGTGGGTCAACCTTCTCTCCACCGACGGCTACGTAAACCAGATCCTGATGTTCACAGGCATCCTCGATGCGCCGCGGGAGTGGCTCGTCGGCAAGCCCGAGACCGTTATTCTCGGGCTCGTCTACGGCTACGTGCCTTTCCTCATCCTGCCGCTCTTCGCAGCGCTAGACAGGATAGACCCGCGCGTCATAGAGGCGGCACGCGACCTCGGGGCCAGCCCGGCGCAGGCTTTCTACCGCGTCACGCCGCCGCTCTCGTCGCAGGGGATGCTGGCCGGGTGCGTGATCATCACGCTCCCAATGTTCGGCGACTACTATACGGCGACGCTGTTATCCGGGTCCCCGAAGACGAACATGATCAGCAAGCTCATAGAACAGAACATAAACGCGAGCGCAGGGGGCAACACGGGCGCAGTCCTGACCATCTTGCTGATGGTCTGCGTGGGCCTCCTGATGACCTACTACCTCTACAGCGTGGCGCGGGCGACAAGGGAGGCCCGGTCGTGAACGAGACGCCCCTGGCACGCATAAGGACGTGGTGGTCGAACCCCTGGGGCCAACCGCGCTTTTTGGTGCTCTTCACCTGGGGATACGTGCTCTGGTCGCTCGTCCCCGTGGCCGTGGCCGTGCTTTTCGGCTTCAACGCGGGCCGCTCGCGCAGCGCCTGGCAGGGATTCTCGCTCCGGTGGTACTTCCAGGACCCAGACCTCTCCGTGTTGCACGACCCGTCGCTTCAGGACGCGCTGGTGCAGAGCCTCAAGCTCGCCGGGCTGACCATGCTCATCGCCACGCCTTTAGGGGTGGCGCTCGCCATAGGATTGGCGCGCTGGCGCGGGAGGGGCGCGAGGCCCGCGAACTTCCTGATGCTCTTCCCGCTCGTCACGCCCGAGATAGTGATGGGCGTCGCGCTGTTTCTGGTGTTCGTTTACCTCTTCGGCTTCGTGCAGCTCGGGACCCAGGCGCAGTTGCTTGGGCACGTGACCTTCACCATCTCCTACGTCGTAATCGTCGTGCGCGGCCGCCTTTTCGCCGTCGGGAGGGAGTACGAAGAGGCGGCCATAGACCTAGGGGCGTCGCAGTGGCAGGCCATAAGGATGGTGCTGCTGCCGATGCTCGCGCCAGCCATCTGGGCTAGCCTCATGATCGCCTTCGCGATCTCCATAGACGACTTCGTGATCACCGCTTTCCTGACGGGCGACCAGTCCTCGGCCACCATCCCCGTCAAGCTCTACAGCGCCGCGCGGGCGGCACCAAGCCCCGCGCTGAACGCCCTGGCGAGCATCCTACTCTTCGCCTCCATGCTGGCCATAGGTACCGCCCTCATCGTCATGCGCCGGTCCCGCAAGAAGGAAGGGGCGCAAAGCTCGGCGGTCGAGGATTTCGCGCGGTTGGAGATCTAGAGACGGTTCGTATCTGGGCGGTTCGTGTTTGGGCGGGTTTGAAACCCGCCCCTACGGGGGAACCGTGGCGGCAGGTTTCAGGATTTTGTCGTTGCCTTGGCGGACAGGGCGGTGGATGCTCCGCCTTCATCTTCGTGTGTACTGGTGTTGTCGGTGCGGAGCACGCGCAAGGCCTCGCATGGGAGGCACACCGAAACAGGCGCCCCGCGGTCGAAGGAAGAATCCGCCCCGTCGTTGGCGAGCATGCATTGGATCGGGGTCCCCCGCTCGAGGGTGACTACGAGCTGGGAGATAGCGCCCGCGTAGACGACGCGCTCTACCTTCCCGGGCAGCCGGTTCTCACCAGTCTTCTTCGGGCCCTCCACGCGCACCCGCTCGGGGCGGACTACCACCTTGACCGGTCCCCTTGCCGAGGTATGACCGTGGGAGGCGAGCAGCTCGAGCTCTCCGACCCTGACCCTGCACCTGCCGTCGGAATCCGTACCGACGGCCTCGGCCTCGAGCAGGTTCGAGACGCCGAGGAAGTCGGCGACGTAGGCGGAGGCCGGCTCCTCATAGACCTCCCTGGGAGAGCCGACCTGCTCGATGCGCCCCCCGCTCATCACGGCGAGGCGGTCGGCCATAGTTAGCGCTTCTTCCTGGTCGTGCGTGACGTACACAAACGTCACCCCGACCTGCTCCTGTAGGGCCTTCAGCTCCAGTTGCAGCGTCTTCCTGAGCTTGGCGTCGAGCGCGCCCAGTGGCTCGTCCAGCAGGAGTACGGAAGGGTTGAGTATCAAAGCCCGCGCGAGGGCCACCCGCTGCTGCTGGCCACCGGAGAGCTGGTACGGTTTGCGGTCGCTAAACTCTTGCATCTGCACGAGGGAGAGGGCTTCACCCACCCTGGTGCGGGCCTCATCTTTGGAGGTCCTCGTGAAGCGCAGACCGAAGGCGACGTTCTCGGCCACCGTCAGGTGGGAGAAGAGGGCGTAGTTCTGGAAGACGGTGTTGACGTTGCGCCGATTGGGCGGGGTGCCCGAGACGTCCCTGCCATCGAGCATGACCCGTCCCCCGGTCGGACGTTCGAAGCCGGCGATCATGCGCAGCGTCGTCGTCTTACCGCACCCGCTCGGGCCGAGCAGGCAGAAGAACTCCCCCGGCGGGATGTCCAAGTCTATGCCGCGCACCGCCTCGGAGGCACCGTAGCGCTTGGTGAGGTCGGCGAGCTGGACGCGCCCTCCGGCGTTACCCTCGCTCATCGCCTGAGCGCCCGCGCGAGCTCGTCCGCGACGATGATCTGCCAGCTCGAAGTCGCCCCACCCGCAAGAACCCCTCGCGCCTCACCGATCAACGCCCGAGACCTCGGCTGGCGCTCCTTGAACCGGCGTTCACCCTCGGCGATGATCCCGTCGAGCTTTCCCAGATCCCGGTCGGTCCAACTCCGTACGGTCTCCATGCGTTCCTCCTTTGAACGGTGATTTAATAATAGAGACGGAGCATCTTTGTGTCAACGGGGTAACGCTTCGCGTTTCCCCGCCTGTTCGTAGGCCTGGGCGAAGCGGTATAGGGTGGGTTCGTCGAAGGGACGGCCGATGAGTTGTAGGGCGGTGGGGAGGCCCTGGGTGGTGCCGCAGGGGACTGAGAGGCTTGGGAGGCCGTTGAGGTTGGTGGGGCCTGTGAGGCGCGTGAGGGCGGAGTAGACGGCCTCCTCGTAGCCGCCTATCGTGGTTTCGCGTTGGCCGGTCCGCGTCGCGGGGATCGGGACGGTCGGGGTCAGGATGACATCGACCTCTCGCAGTACGCGTTCGAACTCTCTGCGGGAGTGGAGCTTTCTCTGCCTGGCGTTGGCGTACCTGAATGCCTGCAGGTTCTCTCCGGCGAGCAGGCGCTCGAGGCTCTGGTCGTCGAAGCGTTCGGGCTCCATCTTCAGGCGTTCCTCATGGACGGCGAAGGCCTCCGCAGCGAGGATGAGCCGCTGGGCGTGGAGCGTCTCCCACAGGTTAGGGACTTCGACCTCGCGCACCTCCACTCCCAGAGATACGAAGGCTTCGGCCGCCTCTCTTACACGCGCCTCGACCCCTTCGTCGAGGTGCTCGAAGTAGAACTCCGTCGGGACCCCGATCCTGGCGCCGTTGAGGCCGCTTCTGAGGTCGCGGGTGAAGTCTTCCTCCGGGAGATTCACTGAGTACGGGTCTTCGGGGTCGGGGCCGGCGAGGGCATTCAGCATCATGGCGTTGTCTTCTACGGTACGGGTGATGGGCCCGACGTGATCGAGGCTCCAGGCGAGGGGGAAGACGCCGTGTTTGCTAACGCGCCCGAAGGTCGGCTTGATGCCTACGACGCCGCAGAGGGCGGCGGGGATGCGGATGGAGCCCCCTGTGTCCGAGCCGAGCGCGCCGTAGCAGAGGTCCGCCGCGACCGCGGCCCCTGAGCCACCGCTCGAGCCCCCGGTGATCCTACCTTTGTCGTGGGGGTTTCTGGTCGGCCCGAAGTGCGAGAGGTCGCCCGTCGGGCCGTAGGCGAACTCGTGGGTGTTGGTCTTGCCGATCAGGATAGAGCCAGCTTCTTCTAATCTACGCGCCACGGTGGCGGTGTGATCCGGGACGTGCTCGGAGAAGAAAGCCGAGCCCATCGTCGTGCGGACGCCGGCGGTATGGATAATGTCCTTGAGGACGACAGGGACGCCGTGAAGGGGCCCCATGTGGCGTCCCGCCAGGATCTCCCCTTCTGCCCGCGACGCCTCTTTGAGCGCCCGCTCCGCCGTCACGGTAACGAAGGAGTTCGTCTCGTCCTTCTCGATGCGCCCGAGCAACGTATTCACGACCTCGACCGGGGAGAGGCATCTCTCCGCAAGCTCCCTGGAGAGGGAGGCGAGCGAACGTGGCAGGTCTATATCCTGGGTCGAGATGTTGTTCCTTCCATGGTGGTGGTGTGCAGTATCTCATAGCGTCGTTGCGTGTTTCCGTTATTATCGGCGGGTGGTCCCACGTTCGAGAAAAGCGTTCTGGAGGTTCGACCGGAGGGTGTGGCTGTTGCTCGAGGCGTGGCTTCCGGCCCTGATCTGGGGCATCCAGCTCGCCGCCGCGGCGTTGGCGGCGGTGGGGCTAGGTACGCTGGCCTTGCTCCGCAGGCGCCGCGTGGTCCCTGGCGCGTAGCACGAGGACGGCGAGGTCGTCGCGCGGATATCCCTCCTGAAAGTCCATGACGACGTCCTTGATCCTGCCTGCGAGGGTCGCCGCGTCGCAGCCTGAGCAGGAACCCAAGAGCTGGCGCAACCTGTCTTCGCCGAAGAAGTCTCCGTCTGGGGAGCGGGCCTCGGTGACGCCGTCCGTGTAAAGGACGAGCGCCTCTCCTGGTATCAGACGCAGCGAGGTATCCCTGAGCTCCGCGTCGTCGAAAACGCCGAGTACCCTACCCGAACAGCCGACCTCCTCGACGGCGCCGCCTGGGCGGAGCAGGAACGGCGCCGGATGGCCGGCGCGCGCGACGTCCACCCCGACGCCAGGTGAGCCGTCCTCCGGCTCCAGCCGGACGCAGGCGGCGGTGCAGAAGCGGTCCTCGGGTAGCTGGCGGAGCATCGCCTCGTTGAGGGCGGCGAGGACCTCGGAGGGCCCGTCGTCTTTCAGGGTTACGGCCCTGATGGTGTAGCGGGCCAGAGCCGTTACGGAGGCCGCCTCGACCCCCTTGCCGCGCACGTCCCCGATGGCGCAGAGCCACCCGTCCTCGACGGTATTTATGAGATCGTAGAAGTCCCCGCCAACGACGTTGGCCTCCCCCACGGGCATGTACTCGGCGCCGACCTCGACGCCTGGTATCTCGGGCAGGTGCGGCGGAAGCAGGCTCCTCTGCAGGACGCGTGCGATCTCACTGCGGTCCCTGTAGAGGCGGGAGTTGTCCGCGGCAAGCGCGCAGCGATAGGCCAGATCCTCGGCCAGCAGAAGGTCCTCTTCGCCGTAGCGCCGGTCCGGCTTCGAGGAAACGAGGGTGACGGCGCCCAAGGTCCTCCCCCTTGCCAGAAGCGGCACACAGATCAGCGAGCGAGGCTCCAGACGTAGCAGGAGATCCAAGTGCTCGCCGTCGCCCAGCGAGTCCTCGTAGAAGGTGGCGTCGGGGAGATCGGGTAGCAACACAGATTGTCCCGTCCTGAGCACCTCGGCCGTGCTCCCCGGGTTCCCCTCGCCGAATCGCCTGTGCCCTTCGAGCCTCATAAGGAGGTCTTCTTTCTCCGGGTCCGCGTGCGCGGCGGCGAGCTGGTTCACGCTCCCGTCGTCGTCGACGATGTCGAGCAGGCACCAGTCCGCGAGCTCGGGCACGAGGAGGCGCGTGATACACTCCAGGGTCTCTCCGTAGTCGAGCGAGGCCGAGAGCGCGGGACCCGCGGCCGCGAGCAGGGCCAGTCGTCTTCTCGCCTCCACCGCCTCGGCCCGCGCGAGCTGCTCTCGTACCAGAAGCAGGTCGCGCTCCTCCTCGGTCCTCTTGCGCTCGCTGATGTCCTCCACGACCGCGATAAAGTAGGCCGGTTCCCCGGAAGCATCACGCACCAGCGACACGGTCAGGTTCACCCAGACGACGGGGCCGTCTCCCCTGACGTAGCGCTTCTCCATGGTGTACGTCTGGAGCTCGGCTTTCAGCAGCCGCCTCATCTGTTCGAGGTCCCCTTCGAGATCGTCTGGGTGGGTGATGTCCTGGAACGTCGTCTTCATTAGCTCATCGGGCTCGTAGCCCACGATCTCACCCAGGCGCCGGTTGACGCGGAGCCAGCGGCCGTCGATCCCCACCTGCGCCGCCCCGATGGCGGCGTGCTCGAAGGTTGCCCTGAAACGCTCCTCGCTCTCACGCAGGACCTCCTCGATCCTGCGCCGTTCTGTGATGTCGTTCTGGACGCCGACGAAGTTGGTCAGGGTGCCCTCCTCGTCGTGGACAGGCGAGACGTAGAGCTCGTTCCAGAACGGCGTCCCGTCCTTGCGGTAGTTCTTCAAGATCACCCTGGACTCCTGCTCTTCGCTTAGGGCTACCCGCAACTCCTCTAGCGCCGGCTGGTCGCGGTCTTCGCCCTGCAGAAAACGGCAGTTATGCCCCAGAACCTCATCCACCGGGTAGCCCGAGATCCTTTCGAAGGCGGGATTTACGTAGACGATGGGATCGTCTGGCAGCCTGGGGTCCGTGATGACGATGCCGTTGGAGCTCGCCGCCACGGCCCGATCTAGCAGGCGCCGCATCTCCTCCGAAGCGGGCCGCCCCGGCTCTCCACCATTCGGGGTTCGTGAAAAGTGCGTCTCCAACACCCGCATTCTACAACCTCACGCATCTACACGGTGCGGCCACGCTCCCACTACCGACGTTACAGGTTCGCTATTTCAGGGTATGTACTGCGAGGAATGTAAAGGTAGATCACGAGAGGAGATAAGACAATGGCTTACGAGCTGCCACAACTGCCATACGGCTACGACGCCCTGGAACCAACCATCGACGAACAGACCATGCACCTCCACCACGAAAAACACCACAACACCTACGTCACCAACCTGAACGCCGCCCTCGATAAACATCCTGAGGCTGATCCCGGTAACATCGAGGAACTTCTAGCCAACATCGATTCTGTCCCAGAGGACATAAGGACCGCTGTAAGAAACAACGGAGGCGGCCACTCAAACCACTCCATGTTCTGGCAGATCATGGGTCCTAGCGGTCAGGGTGGTGGAGAGCCTACAGGAGAGCTAGCTGAGGCAATCGATCGCCATTTCGGCTCGTTTGATTCCTTCAAGGAGCAGTGGGCCGGGGTAGGTGCTCCAGGCAGCGTGTTTGGCTCCGGGTGGGTATGGCTCATAGCCTCCCCCGATGGCTCGCTCACGATAGAGAAGACACCTAACCAGGACTCTCCCTTGATGGAAGGCAAGACGCCGGTAATAGGGTTGGACGTGTGGGAGCACGCTTACTACCTGAAGTACCAGAACCGCCGCCCAGAGTACATAGGGGCATGGTGGGACGTGGTCAACTGGGAGGAGGCCGACAGGAGATACCAGGCCGCCAAGAGCGCCTAGTCAGTAGCAAGAACTAGACGGCACGCGGAGCCCCGGCGTCTACACCGGGGGCTCTTCGGTGTTGCAGGATAGCGCGATGAACGGCTTTGATGGGTGATGCCGAGTCATGATGAATACCAGCGGTACGGTGGAAGCCGTCATTACCCATGGCCCCCCGTTACCGCGGTGGATTCCCGCTTTCGCGGGAATGACGGGTATGGTTGGGCTATTGCGTGCCCACCGGCCCGACGCAATCCTGTTTAGACAGACTTTATGTGGCTCCTTCGTGATCCGGGCCGAACCTGTAGACTTATCAGGTAGCGAGGGGGCGAGAGCGGAAGGATTCCGGGTTATGCGGCTTGTGATTGTTGGTGGCGTGGCGGCGGGGACGAAGGCGGCCTCCAGGGCGCGCAGGCTTGATCCGGAGATGGAGATCACGGTCTACCAGGAGGAGCCGGAACCCTCGATCAGCGAGTGCGGACTTCCCTATTTCCTCTCCGGCGTCGTTGATGGGCGCGATAACCTCATCGCCCGCACACCTGAGAAGTTCGCGCAGCAAGACGTCGAGGTCCTAGTCCACCACAGGGTAGAGAGGATAGACGCATCTGGCAAGAAGCTCTCTGTACTGGACCTGGAGACGGGGCGGGTCTTCGAAGACACCTACGACCGGCTCGTGATCTCGACCGGCGCGCGGGCCGTCCTCCCCCCCATCCCCGGCGCTGACCTGGAAGGCGTCTTCGAGATCCGTTTCCTCACCGACGCCGACAGGATAAAGTCGTACATAGAAGAGTACTCCCCCAGGAACGCGGCCATCGTCGGCGGGGGATACATCGGGCTCGAGATCGCGGAGAACCTGTGCCGGCTCGGGATGGAAGTCTTCCTGATCGAAGGCCAGGACAGGGTCGCCCTCGCCTACGGCCCCGAGGTCTCGGAGAAGGTGGAGGCCGAGCTGGGAGCCCACGGCGTCGGCGTCTACACGGGCGAGAAGGTCGATGAGTTTACCGGGGAAGAGCGCGTGCGGGGCGTGAAGTTCGGGGGAACGGAGCTGGCGGCAGAACTCGTGATCGTCGGCGTCGGGATAAAGCCGAACGTCGAGCTGGCCGCCGAAGCAGGGATCGAACTTGGCAGCACAGGCGCCATCCTGGTCGACAAACACATGAAGACAAGCGCCCCTGAGGTCTGGGCCGCGGGGGATTGCGTACAAACGACCAACCTGACCGACGGCAGTCCTGCCTGGGTCCCCCTCGGCGATACGGCGAACCAGATGGGCCGCGTCGCTGGCACGAACGCCGCCACTGGAGAAGAAACCCTGATGTTCCCCGGAACTCTGGGCACGGGCATCTTCAAGGTCTTCGACCTCGGCGTGGGCAAGACGGGCCTCTCCGAGGAGGCGGCAACTGACGCCGGCTTCGAGGTCGTCAGCGCGAGCCTCTCAGCTTACGACCGCGCGGCCTACTATCCAGGCGCGCAAAAAGTCTTCCTCAAGCTTATCGCCGACAGGGAGACGGGACGCCTGCTCGGCGCCGAGGCCGCAGGCTCGTCCTCAGACAAGCTCATCGATATCTGCGCCACGGCCCTCTGGGGCCGACTATCCTACCCCGACCTCGTCAACATAGACCTCGCCTACTCCCCCCCCTACGGCCCAGCCCTCAGCCCCGTCATACAAGCCGCCACAATCCTCTCCGGCAAGTTCGACCGGGCGAGGGAGGGTATCAGAGCGTCCGAGTAGCCGTCAGAACCTTTCTACGACCGTCCTGGCGAGCATGTGTAGTGGAAGGTAGTCGGGGCCGCCGGCTTTTGAGTCCGTGCCGCTCAGGCCGAAGCCTCCGAAGGGCTGAACGCCGACGAGGGCACCTGTGATGCTGCGGTTGAAGTAGACGTTGCCGGCCTGGAACTCCTGGCGGGCGCGCTCGAGGTGGTCGCGGTTCCTGGAGTAGACGCCTCCTGTCAGTCCGTAGGGGCTGTCGTTAGCTACGCTCAGGGCCTCGTCGAAGTCGCGGGCTCTTATGACGGAGAGGACGGGCCCGAAGATCTCCTCCCGCGCCACCGTGGCGTCGCGTTCGACCTCGAAGATGGTCGGGCTGACGAAGTAGCCGTTCTGTGGATCTCCGGGGTCTTCGCCGAGGACGCGCTCGCCCTCCTGCTTGCCGGCGTCGACGTAGCCAGAGACCTTCTCGAACTGCGGCTCGCTTATGACGGGCCCGACGTTAACGTCGGCGCTCTCGGGGCCACCGATCTTGAGATCCTTCGCATTCTGCAAGACCTTGCCGAGGAGCTCATCGTAGATGTCGGCGTGCAGGATGGCGCGGCTGGCCGCGCTGCACTTCTGGCCTGAGTAGCCGTAGGCGCTCTTGACGATGTCTGCCGCCGCCGAGTCGAGGTCGGCCGAGTCGTCTATGACCATCGCGTCCTTGCCGCCCATCTCGGCAATGACCCGCTTTACCCAGCGCTGCCTCTCTATCTGTTTGGCCGCCAGCTCGTTTATCCTGAGACCGGTTCTCATCGAACCCGTAAAGGAGATGAAACGCGTCCTCGCGTCCTGTACCAGATAGTCACCTACCTCGGAGCCGTAGCCGGGCAGGAAGTTGAGGACACCCGCGGGCAGGCCGGCTTCCTCGAAGATATCGGCGACGACGGCCCCTATGACCGGCGTGAATTCGGAGGGTTTCATGATGATGGTGTTGCCGGCGACGATGGCCGCGCTCGACATACCGGTGAGGATGGCTGTGGGGAAGTTCCAGGGCGCGATGATGACCCCGACGCCCATCGGCTGGTAGGAGTAGCGGCTCTCCTCGCCCGGGATGGCGTAGATCTCCACCCCGTCCTTGAGCCTGAGCATCTCGCGGGCGTAGTACTCCAGGAAATCTATCGCCTCGGCCACCTGCGCATCGGCCTCTGCCCAGGGCTTGCCCCCCTCGTAGGCCTCGAAAGCCAGTAGCTCGAACTTCCTGCGCTTCATGATCGCCGAAGCCCGAAGCAGTATACGCGCCCGCGCCTCTGGCGAGGTGCGGCTCCACGTCTCGAAGGTGGAGGTCGCTGTCTCTAGCGCCATGTCCGCCTCGCGCTCCGTCGCGCTGGCCGTGCGGCCAACCACCTGCGAGGGGTTCGCAGGGTTCACGGACACTATCTCGCCGTCGGTCTCGACGCGCTTGCCGCCGATGATGGCCGGGTAGCTCCTGCCAAGCCGGGAGCCCACGTCTTCCAGGGCTGCCCGCATGGCCTCGACGTTCTTCTCCCCGGACCAGTCGAGATACGCTTCGTTCTTGTACGGTATCAGTACCATTTCCTATCCCTTCACCCTGGCGGTTATGCTTCCGATCACGTCTTTGGCGACGTAGCCGGCGATCTTGGGGTTCTCCTTGAGGCGCCTGGTCGAGTACTCGTACCAGTCCTCCCCAAAGGGCACGTAGACCCTGAGCTTGTGCCCGGCGTCGACGAGTATGCTCCTGAGCTCCTCGTCTACCCCGAGGAGCATCTGGAACTCGTAGCGGTCTTCCGGGACTTCGAGCTGGTGGATCAGCCTGAGAGCGTGCCAGATCAGGAACTCGTCGTGCGTCGCTATGCCGACGTAGACGCCGCCTCTCAGCAGCTCGTCGAGCAAGAAGATGTAGTTCTGGCGGACGGTCTGGAAGTCTTTGAAGGCGATGGACCTTGGCTCGTCGTAGATGCCCTTGCACAGGCGCACGGAGAACCCGGATTCGATGATGTTCTGCACGTCCTCGATGCTGCGGCGCATGTAGGCCTGCAACACGGCGCCCGTGTTCTCGTGCCTTTCGTGCATGTCGTGGACGATGCGGAGCGTCGCCTCCGTGTGCGGGGAGTCCTCCATGTCGACCCGCACGAAACGCCCCCTGTGGGCGGCGTACTCGATGATCTCCTCGAGGTTCGCCCGGCACAGCTCCTCGTTCAAAGTCAGGCCGAGCCCGGTCAGTTTGACGGAGATGCCGCTCTTCAGGCCGTTCTCGTCGAGAGCGTCGACGATCTTCTCGTAGTCCCTCAGCTTAGCGGCGGCGTCTGCCTCGCTCTCGGTGCTCTCGCCCAGGAGGTCTATGGTGGCGACGCAGCCCTCTTTGTTGAGGTCCCTTATCGTGGAGACGGCCTCCTCCAGCGTGTCGCCTGCGATATAGCGGCTTGAGATCTTCTTCACGATGGGCCGCGGGATGACGGGCACCGAGTTTGCTATGATCTTGTCGAGAACGTTCATCTTTACGACCTCTCGTGCGCGCCGACCAGCTGGTTTTGTCCTTACCCAATGACACGCATCGTAGCGTGCGGACCGAGCGTCCGTCGGCGTGCGCGTTCACCGCGCCGACGGACACCCGGTCTCCCCGCGCATTAGCCTTCGTCCGTGCTCCCCTGTCCGGCGTTCACCTCTGCGCGTGCCGCGGCGAAGTAGTGCCTGATAAACAGGATCAGACCTCCCCACAGGCCGATGGCCCCTATCAGGAACATGATCCAGGCTCCGACGTTCACCTTACCTCCTCTCCCTCGGACACTCCTGCGGCCGTGCTCTCGCGCGACCTCATTCCCTGGAAGACGAAGGCGAGCCCGACCAGCCCTATTGCGAGACCCCATCCCATGATGAGCAGTCCGCTCAAGGGATACTCCCCGTAGCGGCCCGTGAGTTCGTTGTAGAGGTTGAACGCCGTCACGACGCCAAGCAGGATCGGCGTGATAATGGTGAGAGCGAAGATCCACCAATTGCCGATCCGCACGTAGGACCGCTCGTTGATGTGCTGCTGGAGTGTCCTGAGCTGCCGCACGACCCAGGCGACCAGGATCACCTCCACGAGACCCGAAAGCGCGAGCCCGAAGTTGTTCATCCAGTGGTCTATGACGTCCAGGTAGTAGAGACCGCCCTTTGTGACGTAGAGGATGCTGACGAGCGCGCAGAGCCCGCACATCCAGTTGACCGCCGCGTTGCGCGAGAGGTTGAACTTCTCCTTTACCCCGGCGATACCACACTCGAGGATGGAGACCGCCGAGGTGAGCCCCGCGAACAATAGCGCCCCGAAGAACAGGATGCCGAACAGCGAGTTGAACCCGGGAAGCTCGTTGATGATCTGCGGGAAGGCAACGAACGCGAGCCCTACTCCCTGCGTCACGACCTCGTCGAGCGAAGCGTTCTGCTGCGTCGCCAGGAACCCGAGCACGGAGAATACGCCCAGCGCCGCCAGAAACTCGAAGCCGGTGTTGGAGAGGGCCACGATAAAGCCGCTGTTGGAGAGATCCGAGCGACGGGGAAGGTAGCTGGAGTATGTGATCATGATAGAGAACGCGACCCCGATGGAGAAGAAGATCTGGCCGTAGGCCGCGACCCACACGCCGGGGTTGAGGATCTCCCCGAAGTCCGGCGTGAGCAGCACGTTGAGCCCCTTCGCCGCCCCCGGAAGCGTGAGCCCCCGGATCACGATGATGGTGATCATCAAGACGAGGGTCGGTATGAGGATCTTACTCGCCACCTCGATACCCCTGCTGACCCCGCGCTGCAGTATCCAGTACGTGATCCCCCAGACGATCACCGTCGTCAGCAACACTTTCCACTGGATCCCGCCGACTATCCAGAAGCTGTCGGTGAGACCGAGGTAGCTCCCGTTGAAGAACGCGTCGGGGTCGGAGCCCCACTGCGTCCCGAACGAGTAGTATACGTAGCTCAGTACCCACCCGATAATGACTATGTAATACGTCATGATGACGAACGACACGCCGATCTGCCACCAACCGAGCCATTCCCACCTCCGCGAGAGGCTCCGGTACGAGAACGGCGCCGCGCTCCGGTACTTGTGCCCGAGCGAATACTCCAATATGAGCACCGGTATACCGGCCGTAACGAGCGCGATAAAGTACGGTAACAGGAACGCCCCACCACCGTTCTCATACGCTACATATGGATACCTCCAGATGTTCCCCAGGCCGATAGCCGAGCCGATGGCCGCTAGGATGAACCCTAGCTTGCCACCCCACTGATCCCTCTGCACCTCTTCTTGAGCTTCTATGACTTCCTCCTTCCCTCGTCACCGACTATGGCTCACCTGCAAAATGACCGCACCCCCTGTAAACACAGTGGCGCCTCCGCGAAACGCAGATCCTCAGTCTCCTTCCAACGGCACTTTATCATCGAGTCTCCCGCGCACTATCGCCTCCCGCAAATGGTCGAGGACTTCCTCGGAGAGGCTCTTCTTCTGCGCAGCAGATAAGCTCGGAAGGATAGACCTCAACAGCCCCTCAGCCATCTACGACTCCGTACCTTCCCCTGTCGTGAGGTGTTATTAACTTACTGTTAACAATGCTTCTTACTATACGGTAGCGGCTCCAGACGGTCAAATCTCCGGTGGGGTTTGGTGTGGAGGTTGGGTGGCTTGGGGAGCGAACCCGCCTCCAGGTCCAGGACGTTAGTGTAGGATGGGGCAGCTAGTCAAGGAAGAGAAGCGGAGATTCCCGGGAGGCACCACCATGCGTACCACCGACACCACAAGCGAGGCATCATCCACCGTTCACACCGTCGCCTCGATAGTGGGCGGGCGCACGCTCGAGGGTGCTCCCGGCGGGCGGATGACCTCGACGAACCCGGCCCGAACGTCCGAGACGGTTGCCGAGGTGCTATTGGGCGATGCGGGGACGTTCGTCGAGGCCTGCAGGGCCGCACGCGAGGCGCAGGGGGAGTGGGCCGATGTTCCTGCCCCCGTCCGGTCGCAGGTAATAAAGAAGATCGGACGCATCGTCGAGAACAACAAGGAGGCGCTCGCGCGGCTGGTGACCCGTGAGATCGGCAAGCCGTATGCGGAATCTCTTGGCGAGGTGCAGGAGGTCATAGACACCTGCGACTTCTTCACCGGTGAGGGACGCCGCCTCTACGGCCAGACCGTCCCATCGGAGATGCCTGACAAGCAGCTCTTCACCTTCCGCAACCCCGTTGGCGTCGCCGCCATCATCACAGCCGGCAACTTCCCCGTAGCGGTGCCTTCGTGGTACATGATCCCGGCCCTCACCTGCGGCAACGCCGTGGTCTGGAAGCCGGCCGAGTACTCTCCCGCTATCGGCGACGCCCTGGCCAAACTGTTCGTGGCCGGCGGCCTCCCCGATGGTGTTCTGAACGTCGTGCAGGCTGAGGGGTCCGCGGCCTTCGAGGGCCTGGAGCGGGCCCTTGATGAGGGTCTCGTCGACAAGGTCGGCTTTACGGGCTCTTCCGAGGTCGGCAAGAGGATAGGCGAGCTTTGCGGACGGCACATGCAGTCTCCCTGCCTGGAGCTCGGGGGCAAGAACCCCCTCGTTGTCATGCCGGACGCCGACCTCGACCTCGCCGTCGAGGGCGCGCTCTTCTCGGGCTTCGGTACGGCCGGCCAGCGCTGCACCTCCCTCGGCACCGTGATCGTCCACGAGTCAGTCCACGACGAGTTTCTCGAGAGGTTCTCGGGCGCCGTCTCGGAGGCGAAGATAGGCGATCCGGCCGAAGACGTACTGTACGGCCCGATGCTGAGCGAACGCTTCCACGACCGCTTTATAGGCTTTCTCGAGCTGATAGATGCCCACCACTCCCTGCACGGCTCTACAGGGATGGGGACCATCACGGATGATAATCCGAGGGAAGGCTTCGTCGGGGACCCGGAGGCGGGCATCTACTGCCATCCGACCATAGTGGACGGCGTGACGCTGGAGGATGATCTCTACCGCACGGAGACCTTCGGCCCGCTGGTAGGCGTTGCCACCTTCTCTGACTTCGACGAGGCCGTTGCCCTCTCCAATGGCCACGGCTACGGGCTCTCGGCGGCCATCTACACCACAGACGCGACGAACGCCCTGCGCTTCAGGGAGCGAAACGGCGCTGGGATGCTCTCCGTCAACAACTCGACAAGCGGGGCCGAGGCGCATCTGCCCTTCGGGGGCAACGGCAAGAGCGGCAACGGGAGCCGCCTCTCGGGGATATGGGTCATCGACCAGTTCACCCGCTGGCAGTCGATGAACTGGGATTACGCGGGCAAGCTGCAGAAGGCCCAGATGGACATAGGCGACCTCCCCGCCGACCTGGACTACACGCTGCCTGAGGAGGAGAAGGGCCTCTGATGTACGACGTCATCGTCGCCGGTCTCGGGGGGATGGGAAGCTCGGCCGCCTACCACCTCGCCGGGCGTGGCATGCGGGTGCTCGGGCTCGAGCGGTATGCCCCTGCGCACGACAGGGGGTCGAGCCACGGGCAGTCCAGGATCATCCGTCAGGCCTACTTCGAGGACCCGGCATACGTCCCGCTGCTCCTGAGGGCCTACGAGCTTTGGGAGCGGCTCGAGGAGGAGACGGGCGAGGACCTGATGACGCTTTCGGGAGGGCTCATGATCGGACCCCCCGAAAGCCACACCTTTACGGGGAGCAAGGCCAGCGCCGACGAGTACGGCCTCCCTTACGAAGTCCTCGACGCCACCGAACTGAAACGCCGCTACCCGGTCTTCGAGCCCACCCCTGGCACGGTCGCCCTCTTCGAGGAGAAGGCGGGGTTCGTCCGCCCCGAGGCCTCCGTAAAGGCCCACCTGGACATGGCCGCCTCACTGGGCGCCGACCTCCTGTTCGGGGAGGAGATAGTAGCCTGGGAACCGACGACTTCGGGGGTGCTGGTCGAGACGGCATCGGGAGAGTACGAGGCGGAGCGGCTCGTCGTCTGTGCCGGCGCGTGGGCGCCGAAGCTGCTCGCCGACCTCGGTCTCCCGCTCGAGGTTACGCGCCAGATCCTGTTCTGGTTCGATCCCGTGGGGGGCGTCGAGCCATACCTCTCTGAGAGGTTCCCCATCTTTATCTGGGAGCCCGAGGACGGCAACTCTTTCTACGCCATACCGGCCCACGATGGGCCGCGGGGCGGGGTCAAGGTCGCTTTCTTCAGGGCCGAGGGCATGCCCGCCGACCCTGAGACGATAGACCGCGAGGTCCACGACGATGAGGTCGAGTTCATCCGAGGCTACCTGGCAAGGTACGTCCCCTCCCTCGACGGTGACTTCCTTTACGCCAAGACCTGCATGTATACGAACACCCCCGATGAGCACTTCGTGATCTCCACCCACCCCGAGTATCCCCAGGTCGCCATCGCGGCGGGCTTCTCGGGGCACGGCTACAAGTTCTGCAGCGTTGTCGGTGAGATCCTCGCCGACCTCGCCACGGATGGCGAGAGTCGCCACCCGATAGACATCTTCTCCCCGGCCCGCCTGGCTGGCAAGGCGCGCGGTTAGCCGTGGAGATCCTGGACGCGAAAGAAACCGCAGACCGGCTACCCTACCCCGAGTTGGCAGACTCAATCCGCGAGGTCGCGCTCGCCATGAGCTCGGATGCGTTGCGGGCCCCGCCCCGGCTCGTCTTGCCGCTTCAGGAGGGCGGTGTCCTGCTGGTCATGCCGGCCTCGGATGCGGAGATCTCCATCACCAAGCTGGTCACGGTCCACCCGGAGAACCAGGCACGCGGCCTGCCGACGATACAGGGAGAGGTCGTCGTGATGGACGCGACGACGGGGGAGCGTCTCGGCCTTCTCGAAGGCGGCGTCCTCACCGCGAGGCGCACGGCCGCCCTCTCGATGCTCGCCGCGCGGGAACTCGCCCCGCGGCCCGAGGGCCCTCTCCTCATCGTTGGTGCGGGGACGCAAGGCCGCGCCCACCTCGATGCCTTCCACACCGGCCTCGGCGTCTCAAGGGCTTTCATCTCCTCCCGGAGCCGGAAGAACGCCGTATCCCTAGCCGGGCACGCCAGAAGCCTCGGGATGGAAGCGGAGGAGGTCGAGGGGCCAGAAGAAGTGCTTGATGAGGTAGGCCTGGTGGTCACGGCGACTACGAACGCGGAGCCAGTCTTGCCCGAGGACGTCCCCGAGGGCGTCTTCGTGGCCGCCGTCGGGTCGTTCGAGCCAGAGGCGGCCGAGCTGCCGCCTGCCTTGATTTCAGCCTCCCGGATCTTCGTCGATACGATCGAAGGCGCGAAAGATGAGGCTGGGGACCTGATCCAGGCCCAAAGCGCCGGCGCTTTGGATTGGGAAGATGCGACGACCCTGACGGAAGCACTCCGTTTACCGGAACGTCCTGACGGGACGGTCGTGTTCAAGAGCGTGGGCCACGCCCTGTGGGACCTCGCCGCCGCAAGAACGGCCTTCCCCCACGGGTAATACGTTCCCTATCGGCCGTTCCCGGTCGCTCTCCTACGAGCATGACTACCACAGACGGATAGGGTCCTCATCCGACAGCATAATGTAAGAGGGTACACACTTCGGAATGGGCGGTGTATAGTAGGAACGGATGCGGAAGGAGATCCCTGTGCAAAGCGATGTGATCAGATCGGAACCCTTATCCGGTATCGAGGTAGGACGCGAGAGCGAGGAGATGTGCACCCTCGCCAAGTTATTCAACGGTTTCGCCAACTCGACGAGGCTTTCGATCCTGCTGCTCCTGGTGCAGCGGGGCGAGATGAAGGTCGGGGAGTTGGTGGACGAGCTCGGCGCGCCACAGCCGAGGGTCTCCGACCACCTGCGCTGCCTGGCCTGGTGCGGTTACGTGCTCGTGCGGCGCGAGGGCAGGAACGCCTATTACTCCGTGGCCGACGAACGTGTCATGCGGATGCTCGAGCTCGGCCAGGAGCTCCTGCAGGATAACCTGGAGCACCTCGAAGCCTGCGACGACATAGACAAGGACTGCTAGGCCTAATACCGAATCCGGTTGATTACTTCGGGTCTACTGTTGTGCGGAAGTAGGGAGGCGCTCGCTGCGCTCGCTTCGGGAGGTAGGGAGTCGGCAAAAACCAAATACGATTTGCTACCTCCCGAACGCAATCACGTAGCGACCCTTCACCCGGTTTCGGTATAAGACCGCAGGTGCCCCAACAGGTGAGCACCTCAGCGTCGCCTTCGGTCGGCAGGATGCGTAAGGTCGTCGCCCGAGGAACGGTGCCAACTCCCGCGACAGGCGGAAGTGCGGACAGGGTTTCCCGGGTCCGAGAAGACCCCTCCGGGCGAGGGCTAATCTTCGATGATCGCGACCGGACGCGACCAACCGCCTGACCCCTCATGGACCATTACGGGGAGGCTAATCACCTCGAACCCGTGGTCAGGTAGTTGTTCCAGGTTGGCCAGCTTCTCGATCTGGCAGTAAGGGATCTCGCTTCCCGCGAAATGCCCTTCCCAGATAATGGAAGGGTCGTGGTCCCGCTCGAACCGGGATCTGGTGAAGGAGAACGGCGCATCCCAGCTCCACGCGTCGGTGCCGACGAGGCGGACCCCCCTGCGCGTCAGGTGCGACGTGGCCGCCCGCCCCATTCCGCACCCACGATCGAGGTAATCGCCTTGACCGTAGCGTGCGCCAGCCGAGGTATTTACAAGGACGATATCGCCTGGCGCCAGTTCGTGTCCGATGCGCAGCAACTCCGCGTCTATCTCGTCGGGGCCGACGACGTGGCCGTCGGGCAGATGGCGGAGATCCAGCCTGACGCCTGGGCCGAAGCACCATTCCAGTGGAATCTCGTCGATCGTCGCCGCAGGTCGGCCTTCATCCGTTTGAGACCGATAATGGTAAGGCGCGTCCATGTGAGTCCCCGAGTGGGTACTCATACGGAGGAACTCAACCGCCCATCCCTCCCTGCCTGGCAGGTCGTCTACGTTCAGGCCCGGAAACGTCTCGGCCAACTGACCGGCTCCGGCGTTGTGGTCAACGTAATCCAGATGGGGCAAGAACCCCGGAGGGTCTGACGCGATCCCCGACTTGAGGGTCACGGACAGGTCGACTATTCGCTTCGTCATCATCCATCTTCCCTGGTTCGATCGACACTGCGCGCCGCCCAGACGTCACGGTCGGGACGGGATCTTGCACGTAACGGTGAGAGAGGGCGCCGCTACAGGCGCGGGCGTATCCGCCTGGCGCCGTAGTAGTTCCTGATGTACTTCATCTTCGAGTTGACGACCCTGTCGAAGTAGGCGGAGGCGTGCAGGATGTGGCCGTTGCCACTGTAGATGCCCAAGTGGGTTATGGGGCGGTTGTAGCCGCGCTCCTTGAAGAAGACCAGGTCCCCGCGTCTCAGGTTGGACCTCGACCTGACCTTGTGCCCGTATTGAAACTGCAGGACAGGCGAGTCGGGCAGCCACTTGAAGCGCCTGAAGACGAGCTTGGTGAAGCAGGAGCAATCCTCCTTCACATACGCCCAGCATGGGGCTGGAGGCGAGAGGCGGTAAGGGGTACCAACATGCCATCTGGCGCGGCGGATCAGCCGGCGCCCCTTGACGCGGCCGGGGAGGCTCGAGACACTGTAGGTGGCGTCGCCGGTGTTCAAGTGGACCCCGGCGCTCACCGGTCCACCGTCGGCCGGGGCGAGGTCGTTGGGTGGCGGGGAGGCCACGCCCCTAACGAGAGCCACGGCGTCTGCCACAGCTACGCCGGAGCCGTCCCCGGGCGAGACACGCACAGCGTAGTAGTCGCCGGCCCTCATGTCGTAGGTACCGATTTGGGTCCAATAGCCTGCGTCCCTGGTCTGGTCGACCCTCGTCCACCTGGTCCCCGAGGCCGTGCTGACACCGAAGCGTGCGGCCGTGCTGTTCGTCCCCTTCGGGGGCCACCAGGCGTACAGGGCGTAGTCGCCGCGCGTAGGAACTTTCAGCTTGAAGCGTGCGTCCCCAGCGCCGGCGGCCGAGGTGGCGTAGGAGCCGCCGTGGGCCAGGTCGTCGGTCGCACCCTTCCTCCATCCAGGCGCGTCGAAGCGCCAGTCGGAGGTGTCGTCCACCACCCGAGAGTAGTCGGGAAGCCGCTCTTCTTCGGCCATGTCCCGCCTGACCGCGTCTAGCTCGGACCGGGAAGCCCCGGTGACGGTCCCCTGCGAAACCCACGCCGCGCCTGCTTCGGAGGCGGATGACCCATCGCCCGTCGTCTGGGCGCCCGCCGAAATCGTCGCGACGAAGACTAAGAAAGCCGCCAGTCCTGCGGCCGCAAAGACGACCCGGATCTCATACATCGTGCCCCCCTCAAGAGCGTCCGATCGATCGCGGGGCAGTATATAAGAAGGGGATGAAAAAGAGAAGAGTAGTTGCAAAGGGATTTGCGGGGCGCTGAAGTGGCGGGCGCGGTAGGGTGAAGTTGTTCCATCTGAGGTAAAGGCGATACGCTTGCCGTCGGCGTCCATGACGTAGGTCTCCCAGTTGCCGTCGTCACGATCCGAGACGAACTCTATGAGTTGGGATGAGGTTGCCGGGATGAACGTCGCCGTGCAGCGGACGCGGCTGCTCGGCGGAGGCGCGCAGGAGATCCACATCCGCCTCGCTCAGGACGCCGGTAAAGTCTGTCTGCCCGTTCTTGCGGACTCGATGGCTTGGTCATCGATTAGCCCTGGTCGGCTCGTCGTATTTCGCACAACGGCCTCGTAGATCCCTGTCGGCCTCTTCGTTGAGATCCATCAGAATCATCCCTCGGCTCCTCTTCTCTGGCTTAGAGGCCAGTCTAAGAGCCGAGGACGCCTACTCCATCTACCGAAGGTCGTAATTGGTGGTTTACGGCTGGTTTGAGCGAAGGAACTCGGCCGAGTAGTTGCAGTTCCCTGGCCCTGACGATGGTCCGGAAACGGTTTCTGACGAGGAGCTTGCCGAAGATGTGATTTTCGCGGGCACACTCCGAGGGCGGATGGTGTGTTTACGCGATCCGGAGGGTGGGGACCTTAGTAGGGCCGTTCTTTACAGGATACAAGCGAGGGGTATTTCAGGCATGGCCCAGGCTCAGG
>JBBPYN010000036.1:0-10712 GCA_038199875.1 Rubrobacterales bacterium | reverse complement strand
TTGCGCCGCAACCGCTCTATATCTCCCGTACCCACCGCGCGCAAGCCCTCCAGCGCACCGACGTAGCTCCTGGCATCGTTCATCCCGACCTCGATGCAGTTCTCGCCGAAGCGGCAGTAGGCGCGGTTCCCGCCGGCGTCCGAGGAGATCACGATTGCACCGGCGGCCATCGCCTCCAGCCCCGGCATGTAGAAACCCTCTTCGACGAGCGGCGTGGCGAGGAACACGTCAGACCAGTGGTAGAGTTCGCGCAGCTCTGCCCAACCGACCAGGTTCCGGATCGCCCGAAACTCGAAGTGCGGCGAGCCGGCGAGCATCGAGGCGACCTCGTCGCCCACATCCGACTTCCACGTCGTGTACCCGACCCTGATCGGGGAGCCGAAACCGCCGCTTCTCTCTTTGGCGAAGAAGTCGGAGTCGTTGCCGAGGTCTATGACCTCGGTTATGGACGAAGGGTTCAGGTACGGCTCTACCGCCTCTAAGACCACGTCGTTCGTCATGATCCGGGCCATCGGCCGCGAGAGCAGGCGCACGGCGTAGCCGCCCGTGAAGGCCGGGTTGGCCCAGCGGACGTTCTGCACGATGAAGATCACCTGCTCGTGACGGGTCCACTGGCTAAGGCGCGGCTCCAGTATCTCGTAGTGCGTCGGCCAGGAGAGGAAGGCGAGCTCGTGGGGAGCGACGGAGACCTTCTCCAGGTCGGTGAACCGGATGCCGTTCTCGGGCGAAATATCCGAGAAACGCGGTATCTCGAACACGGGCAGCCCCGGCTTGTATAGCTCGGGGCAGGCTATGACGGGTTCGTAGCCTAATGACCTGGCGTGGTTCACGTAGTCCATAATCTTCACGACCCCGCCCACCGGGCGGAAGGTCGGCGTCATGAAGTATATGCGTCCCGCGTCGGTCATCGCCAGGCCTCCATCATCCGCACGAGCGGCTTGACCGCCACCTCGGGCTCTACGACCGCGGCGGCGAGCTTCCTGGCGTTCTCTTTCTTCCGGCGCAACCCGTCCGGGTCGTCGATGATATTGGAGATCACGGCTTCTAGCGCCGCCGTGTCCTCGGGGTCGACGAGCCACCCTGCGTCGTACTCGGCGATCATGGGCGAAACCTCCGTGAAGGGCGGGTGAAGCACGGGAACCCCGCACGCCAGCGCGATGATGGAACGCGTGACCATGGCGTACTCCCTCTCCAGGTTGTGCTGGAAGAGGTCTATGGCGACGTCGATGCCGGAGAGGAACCCCTGGAAGTTGGAGAAGGTCATGGGGCCGTGCGTGGTGACGGAGCGGTAGCCGGCGAGCCGGTCGAGGTCGCCCCTCGACGTGTGCTCGTACTCGCTGACGCTCCAGTGCCACGGCACCATAAGGTCGAGGCTGACGTTCGACCTATCCAGGTAACGCTCCATCACCCTGACCCAGTTGCCGAGCGTGCTCCACGAGTGGAGGTAGCCGGCGACGGCGAACCTGACGGGACCGCCGGCGTCGGGCCCGACCTCAGGAGGGCCCGACCACACCAGCGGGGCGCACATGTTCACGACCTCGAAGGGCAGATCCCTTATGTCCCTGTCGGCCTGGAGCAGCCATCCGAGGAAGTACGGTATCTTTTTCGCCCCGTTCACGACGAAACCGTCCGCCAGCTTTATGGCCCGGATCTTGCGCTGCCTGAGCTCGCTGATCTCCTTCTCCGGGTACTCGCCGCTGTGGTGATAGAGCATCTCCAACATCTTGGGCGCGAAAAAGTCGAGCACGTACTTGATGCCGGGAATAGGCCCAAGGTTATCCACCTGGTTGCTGTTGATGATGATCACGGTCGCAGGCGCATGCGTCTTCAGATATCGGGGTAGCCTGAAGCCCCCTATAACCTCGGTATTAGGTCCCATGGGATGCGGCACCGACCGGCCGAATCGCATCCACTGCCTGTCTACGAACCCCTTGACCACGAGCGTTTTGACCCTGGCGCCGTTGGCGCGGAGTCCCTCGGCGAGGCCGAACGCCCGCAGCCCTGGGGCCGCGACGGGCATCCCGAGGCTAGGGACGATGTCGTTGGAGATGATGAATACCCTATCGCCGGGGCTCACCAAGTCTTCGCAATCCCCAGCTTGGTGACGCTTAGAAGTCCTCCTCTGGTGAAGTCGTCGTGCTGGTATCTGACCGACTCCACGTGCTCGAGCACCACCTGCCCGGCGGTCGCCTCGACCAGCAGCTCGACGAACTTCAACACCGACATCGGATACACCGTTGACATCGTCGACCATCCGCCGCCCACGAAGTCCTCCAGGAACATCAGGCGTCCGCCAGGACGGGTCACGCGCCACATCTCGGCGATCAGGGCGCGCTTGGTCTGCGTCGGGTTGTGGTGCATGACGGTAACGCTGAACGCCAGGTCGAAGCTCTCGTCCCCGTAAGGAAGGATCGACCCCTCGCCGAGACGGTCGAAGCGGCACTCTGGGAAGTTCGCGCGGGCGGCCTCGACCATACCCTCGCTTATGTCCACCCCGCTAAAGCGCGTTTTGGCGAGGTCGAAGCTCGCCGCCCAGCGCCCTACCCCGACGCCAACCGCGAGGACGTCGAAAGGGATCTCCCCGGCCTGGGTACCGCGCGCCGCGGCGAACTGGGGAAGGAGCGCCGCCGTCTGAACCCTGTGAATTGCCTTGTTGAACCTCGGGCCGTGGTGGACGCTGCAGATCGCCCGGTGCGGCGCGTCGCCGGCCAGGGCATCGCCGCGCTCGGTCCAGTACCGGTCAGCCTCGTACTCACCCTCGCCGAATGGGGCGAGGAGCATAGACTCCGCCTCGAGCGCGGCAGATATCTCGGCCGCCGCCCGCTCCGGACGGTCGTCTTCGACCTCGACGCGCTGCCCCTCATTCCAGCCGTACCTACGGCGCAACTCCTCCCACAACGCCGTGTTCCCCACCACGACCCTGTCGAAGAAACCGAGCCTCTCGAAGGCCACCCGGCCGAACACGGTAGTGAGGAATTTGACGTCGAGTTGCGCCGGGAGAAGTAGTATCAGGGGCACATCCCCCAGATCCCCTGAGAGCGACTCGAACGGGAACGAGAACATGTCGAGGACGACGAGGATGCTCGCCCGCCCCATCACCGCCGGGAGCTGCGAAGGGAGGACGTCCCAGTCGCTCAGGACGGCGTGATCTCCGAGTAGCCCACCGTCCGCTACTCTGTCGAGGTGCCTGCCAGCGTAGAATACAGGTGGGTCCGTCTTGTCCGTAGGGGTCCTCTCCATCTCTGTCTAGAGGTAGCGCTCTCGCAGGGTGCGGAAGCTCTTCCGTCGCCGGAATATAACGCCAAGCGGGCCGCGGCCCAGCCGTCCGAGCAACAAGACGAGGTCCCTCTCAGCCCCTTCGAGGTAAGCGGCCCGCTGTGGCGGAGACATGGCCATGACGTCATCGGACCGCTTCATGTAACGATCTTCCAGGGTCCGAAAGTTCCTGTTGGTCCTGGCGAGAGGGCCGAGCGGACTGTTCCGTATCCGTCTCAGGAGCAGCTTCAGGTCCGTCTCCGCCTCCTCGAGATGGGTCATGCGGCTCAACGAGATAGGAGAGCCTGCGGCCTCAGCCGGACCGCCAGGCCTGGCCTTGAGGAAACGCACCTCGAAAGCCAGGAGCTCGTTCTCCATCCTCAGCAGATCCATATCGGTTGGCGTGTAGAATTCGTTCTCAGACAACCGTATTTTCCTTTCCTAGCAGCATCTCGGTATCGCCTGCAAGCTCCTCGAGCCTGCGCCAAGTCCCTTTGACCCTGCCGATCAGAGCGCGATCAGATACTGGCTGCCGGCGGGTCCGGCGCACGCTTATGCTCTGGTCGAACGCCTCAGCGACGGGCACGTCCTCGAGGTCGAGACCCCACCGCCGGTTCAAGGCCCAGACGAGCGGAAACCCGTCCCTGATCATGTTCAGCGAGACGGTCATCGTATCCTCAGGGAAGGTGCGGGCGAAGGCGAGCAACGCGTTGTTGTGCACGAGCCACATCCTCAGCGCGAAGTCCGGCTCCTCCCAGAACCGCCTGTGGACGTGCTCTGACCCCCGCCGGAGGAACATGTCGCTTGAGTGCCGCTGCGCCAGCGAGTGCGCCGAGCCGGAGAAGTGCCTGTAGACGATGAGGACCTTGGCGTTCGGAAGCAGGTGCTTCCAGAGCATCAAGAACAGGCAGGTCCGTGGGTCCTTGAACCCCCAGAGCCTATGCTCCGAGCTGCGCCGGTCTATGATCCGCCGCATGAGCTGCCAGCGCTGTTGACCTACGAGGGGCAGCAGCGGCTCGTCGACGGCCCAGGTCTGCTCGTTGTCGGCGAGGATGAGAGTGTGGAGGTTTACGATCTCCCTGTCCTCGAAATGACCGTAGGGGTTGGACGGAAGCGCCTCGAGCAACTCGTAACCGAGGAACAGCCCGGCGCGATGCAATAGCCTGGCGGTCGCCGAAGTCCCGCTCCGGTGAAAACCCGCGATAATCAACTGATCGCTCAAAATCTGTGTACCTCTTTGGAACCTCCCGCCGCGCACTATACAAACATATCCCGACAACTGCTAGTTGTAGACCGGAGGCACGAAGCAGCGTGCTCCCCTAGTAGCCGAGCCTGACGAGCAGTTCGCCCGCCTCCTCGTCGAAAACCTCTCTGTCCCGGCGGGTAAAGGTGTTCTTCCAGTCGCCAGCAACGCCCTTCCTGAAGAACGAGGATGGGTCCTCTTCCCCCCGCTTCCTGCCCCTGGAGAGCTTCTCGAAGCTGGCCGCCTCTAAGCACCGCCTCGCGGTCTCTTCGCCCGGGTCGACCCCGAGGAAATCTAGCAGCCGCCTGACCTCGACCTCGGGCCTGTGCAGCAGGTCTTCGTAGCGAACCTCGGCGTAGTTCTTGCCAAGGAGCTCGGGACCGTCCTCTACGGTCTTGCCCACCCTGGAGGCCCATTCCGCCGCGAGTTTTTCGAGTTGGCCCGCCGGGAACATGCCCCCTTCGTCTCCGCCCGACCCTTCGAACTTGGGGGCGCGGCCGAAGTTGCGCGAGTGGTACGCCGCCGAGACGGCCACGTCTCGGCCGTCCCTGATTATGTGGATCACCTTCGCCTCTGGGTAGATGGCGGAGATTTCCTGTACCGTTTCCGGGGTGAGAAGGGGCGACTTGTCACCCACGACCCTTTTCCCGCTCTTCAATAGCTCACCTTCTAGAAAGTACTCTATGGCCATACGGGTCAAGTTGTCGAGGTGTTCTGCGGCATCGTCGTTCCTGCTCCAGACGGACCGCTCTATCCAGAGCCTGAGGTATTCGGCGTCGAGAACGGCGTTGTACAGCGAGCTGGGGGGCCTCAGCGCGTCCTTCTGTTTCAGGTTCTTCTGCCTCCAGCTCCCCCCGAAAAAGCGGCCCTCGCCCTTGCAGAGTATCTCGGGGTGCGCGTCGAGCATCCGCATCAGCCAGGTGGTGCCCGATTTCTGGTTGCCGACGACGAAGAACACGGACGCTCTCCCCGTGGACGGAGCAGGCAGGTCGTCCTCGCCGTGCAACCGCGCCAGCTCTCTCCTAAGCGCGGCGATCTGTGCGTCTTTGAGCGCGAGCTGCCTGCGGGACTGCCTGCTGGTCCTGGAGCGCAGGGCGCGGGTCGCGCGGTCCAGGGTTGCCTTTGCTCCCCTGAGCATCTCGATGGCCTTGGGGGCGCTCAGGACAGGACCTCAGCCGCGGGCTGCACCTGGCACGGCCTCTCGGTCCAGGTAGTCCTTGAGCGCTTCTCTCCAGTGGCGGAGCTCCGGACTGCCGAGGGAGGAGAGGACCCCGTTGGCCGGACGCGCCGCGGGCAACGGGTACTCGGACCCTGGGATGGGGACGACCTCGGTCTCGACCCCGGTGAGACGGAAGATCTCACGGGTAAACTCGTACCAGGAGCAGGACCCGGCGTTGGTCAGGTGGTAGAGGCCGTAACGACCATCCTCGACTATCCTGGCGATGCCCTCAGCCAGGTCGCGGGCGTAGGTCGGCGAGATGAACTCATCATCCTTGACCTTGAGCGAGTCGCGCTCTCCTGCCACGCGCAGCATGGTACGCACGAAGTTATGCCCCCGCCCGTAGACGCCCGCGGAGCGCACGACGTACCAGCGGTTCGTAAGCCGCATGACGTACTCCTCCCCGGCGAGCTTGGTGCGGCCGTAGGCGCTGATGGGGTTGGGGGGGTCGAAGGGATCGTAGGGCCGCCCGTTCCTGCCGTCGAAGACGTAGTTGGTGCTCACGTGCAGGAGCGCGCGGCCCCTGCGCTCGCAGGCCTGGGCCAGGTTGCGCGGCCCGAGGGCGTTCACCGAGTACGCGAGGTCAGTCGCCTCCTCGCAACCATCAACGTTGGTGTAGGCGGCGGCGTTGATAACTGTATCGGGCTCATGCTCATCGAGGGCACTCTCCACGGCCTCGGGGTCGGCCACGTCGAGCCCCCGCCTGTCAATGGCCACGACCTCGTGGTCCCTCTCTGGAAGGACACCGGCCAGCTCCAGGCCGAGCTGGCCGCCAGCACCGGCCAGCAAGACCCTCACGACGGCAACCCGCAAGGTCGAAGGCCAGAGTCTTTATGGGTGTCGCGTTCCACGCGGAACTCCTCTGCGTATCCGGGCCTTCTTCACCGTCTATCTGACGTATCTGCGAGCGTACCATAGAGTTCGATCAGCTCGCCCGCGTACTCACCGACGGTCTTGACGGGTTCGATCCCGCCGCGCAGGTGATCGAGCAGGCCCCTCTCCCTGGCCATGGTACGTAGCTGCGTGGCGAGGTCTTCCGGGTCATCGAGGCCGAAGAGCAGGCCGTTCTTGCCAGGCGTCACGAACTCGGACATGCCCCCGAGGTCAGTGGCAATTACAGGCATCCCTGCGGCGAAGGCCTCGAAGATTACACCAGGGGCGTTCTCGTACCACCGGGAGGGGACCACGAGGACGTCGAGCTCCGCCAGGACGCTCCCCAGCTCTTCTCGTGGGAAAGGGCCGAGGAAGGAGATCCTTGCATCGTACACGGCGAGGGAGCGCAACTCTTCGGCATAAGGCTCGTAGCCCTTCTCGCTCCCGCGGATGGCCAGCGTCGCATCGATTTCGGGCGGGAGCATCCTGAAGGCCCTGATAAGAACGTCGGGGCCCTTGTGGGGCGCCAGAGTCCCGAGAAAGCCGAACCGGAGCGTCTGGGACGGACGACGTTCGGAGCGGGCGCCGGCGACGTGGGCTGTGTCTATGCCGTAGGGGGAGACCTGGATCTTCCCTTCCCCTATGCCGTTGGCGACCAGCAGGTCCCGCGTGAGCCTGGTGTAGGCGAGGATGCGGTCCACGCGCTGCATCCGGTCCCTTATGTAGGCGGGACGCTCCCTCACGGTCTCGACCTGGCGCAACGGGAAGGAGAGGCGCGAGAGGGGCTGGCGGGAGACCATATCTGCGGCGCTGACGAGCGCGCCAGGCACCAGACGGGCCGCCTTCTGCAGGCGAGGGTCCGCGCTCCTGCTCGCTATGCACCTGACGCAGTGGGAGACCTCGGGTCCCTCGCACAGGAGGCCGTCGTGCCTCCTGAGATCGACGACGGGGCAAACGGTCCAGAAGTCAGCGGCCGTGAAGACAACGGGCAACCCGAACTCCTCGAAGATCGGCAGGATGCTCGCCGATAGCCCCTGGAGGTGCATGGCGTGTACGACGTCCGGGCTCACCTCCAGCACGTACTCCTTCGTCTTGCCGGCCGCTTCTTCGTTGTGGTAGTTGAGTTCGTAGGGACGGGATAGGCCCTCCTCGGGGCGGCCTATCCTGCGGACGGGGACGCCATCGAGCTCGTAATCCTCCGTCTCGCCTGGCATGAGGTCGCTGTGCGGGACGGTGCGTTTGGCGGCAAGGACGAAAGGCTCGTGTCCGCGGGACTTCAGCTCGTGCGCCAGACCGAGCGTCACGATCTCCACGCCCGCGCGGCTCTCGGGGAAAAACTGGTGGGTGGTAAAGAGTACCCTCAATGTCTGGGGCCGAGAGATTTGGCGTGGTGTTCTGCGTGCACGATGATGGATTATACGAACCGAGGCTTCAGGCATCAGGTTTCAGGCATCAGTGAGGTCCAAGGCGTGATTCGCCGGCCGAAAACAAGACCCATGGTGTCGCCCGGCTGATTCACATCGAGAACCGCGTTAGATGCCCTTCAGCAAGAATTTGTCGATTCTGGTGGAGAGCCTGGAGTTGCCTGGTTCTCGGCTTCTGCGGGCCGCGAGGTAGGCGCCGGTTTGGGAGCAGAGGGCGTACCTCATGGCGAGCAATAGGAACCGGGGGGCTAGTGCCGTCCTTTCCCTGCGGAGATAGAGGTGTGCTGAGGCCAGGATCACGTTCGAGAGCAGCCGCGGCAGGCTCGGCGTCGGGTAGAGACCAAAGAGCTCCCCGAGGACCAGAGTGTCCGCGTAGTGGCGTCTGAGATCGTAGATGGCGCCGCGTTCGTGGGAGTGGAGCACGGCCGAGCGCGGTTCGTAGACGATCTTGTAGCCAGCCTCGACGACGGCCTTACCCCACCTGACGTCTTCGCCAAAGCCCGTACGTTCGAAGGGGAAGATCTCCCACACCGAGCGGCGCACGCAGGAGCTCACGTTGTCGAAGACGGCGAGCGAGCGCCGCGTGGCCGGGGATAGTGAACCGTAAGGTCCTGGTCCGCCTGCGAACTGCTCGCGGCGCTCCAGACGGAAGGTGGGCCAGTCTCGCATCAGGGCGCGGGTCAGGGGGCTACTCCCGGGGCGTGGGATCTGGCGCCCGTAGGCCCCTGCGACCGTCTCGTCGGCGTCGAGGTCATCGACCATCGCCGCGAGCCAATTGTCGTCTGCTGGAAGCGCATCCTGCACGAGAAAGACGACGTAGCGTCCTGAAGTGAGGGAGGCTCCAAGGTTGCGCGTCGCGCCGTGGTCGAACTCGCTCGAGTCAATCCGGTGTACCGAGGCGCCGTAGCGGTTGGCGAGCCCGACCGTGCCGTCAGTCGATCCTGAGTCGATCACGAGCACCTCGTAGCAGAAGCTCGTCCTCTGGGAGAAGAGCCTCCTCAGAAGTTCGTCGAAGCCGGGGCCCGCCTCGAAGGTGAGGATCACGACCGATGCCTCAGGTGATCTCAAGCCTCGGGGTAGAACCTCTCTAACAGGGAGGCGGTCGCCTTCTCTACCACCTCGACCTGCCTCGGGGTCAGGTCTTCTCTCCAGCCGCCGGGCGTTCCCTTGCGGTAGAACTTCCCCCTGCCTTTCTCCCCCTCGGGCACGTTCTCCCACGAATGCTTCTCGACGGCCCTCCTCAGCTCCGCCCCGTCCACGGGGATGCCAAGCACCGCGTAGATGCGCTCCATCTCGCCAAGCGTATTAGCCCTGAGGTCCTCGTACCGTACGAGCACCCTAGGTCCATCGTGGGCCTCGTAGGCTCGCCAGGCGCTCTCGACACCCCGCCGGTACACCCTTGCCCTCTCCCTTACGTAGGAGTTCGGCCTCCTGTCTATCTTGCTGCGTCTCGCGCCCGTCTTTCCTTCCCTGCTCTCGTACAGCCAGCCGCCTTCCCTGGCGGCGTCGAGAACTGAGGCGACCACGTCCCTCGGGTCGCGGACCAGCAAGATCATACGGCTCTCGGGCAGGGCCTCCATCAGGAGCGGGGCGCCGACGGAGCCGTTGGGCTCTTTGATCACCAGGTACTCTCCGGCACCGAGTCGGGGGGTCGAGTACCTCGCCCCGTCAAGGACGAAGTTTCTTATGGACGAGATCCAACCCTTCCTTATCGGGGTCCCCATCACGAAATCTGCGGAGCGGAGGTTATCCTTCGGCGCCCTGGCGTAGAACTCCCCGAAGAGCCTCCCTACCATGGGCTCCTCCCAGACTCTGGTGCCCTCCATGTCGCCCATCATGCTGCGCAGCCAGGTGCTCCCGCTCCGCCCTGAGCCGAAGATCCAGACGATCCTCGCCGGGTCGACGTCCCTGACGCCCCTCCCCGCCACCCTTGACCTCAGCCGGCCCAGCTCGAGGTAAGCCCGCTCGCGCTCGCCGATGAGCCTGCTGTAGATCCGGGTGAGCATCCGGCTCCTCTTGCCGGCGCTCCGCAAGGCCCGCCCGAACTCAGTAGCAAGCGCCCTCATGACCTCAAGCATCGCCCGCACAGGGGGCCGAAGGTAGAACGTCTGTTCTCCGGCCAAGAGCCATCCTTACAACCTCCGTCACAAAAACTTTCGAAAAGTGTGTCATAGAACCCTTAACTTTTCTCGCAGCCTGACAGATAATGGTGGCCGTTGCGACAGGCATCTTCCCTGGAGGGGGGAAATTACGTTACAGACTGTTGATCGCGTTGTCGGTCCTTTCGATAGTGGTTATGTCTTCGGTTGGCTCCGGCGCGAGCGTCGATGCCAGGCAGACGTCTCTGGCGGACGAGTTCGGCCGCGCGTCGCGCGAATACGGCGTTCCGCGGGATCTGCTCGTGGCGATGGGTTACGTCAACACCCGCTGGGAAATGCCCCCGCCCTCGGCCAGCGACTTCGAGAGTGGCGACCCTGAAGGACAGGGCAACTACGGGGTCATGGCCCTCACGAGGAACCCGTCAAGGGATACGCTTGGCAAGGCCGCCTCTATTACGGGTCTATCGATAGAGGACCTCAAGAGGAACCGCGTCTCTAACGTGGGCGGCGGGGCCGCAGTCCTGGCTGACCTGGCGGGCGCGCGGAAGCCATCCGACCTAGGCGGCTGGTACGACGCCGTCGCCGACTACGGAGGCGGT